>JABWBV010000336.1 GCA_013359445.1 Anaerolineales bacterium
CTTATCCTTTCGACGGTTGCGGCGGCTGGCGCAAGTTATCTTGCGACGCGCGGAGAACCGATTGTTTATCAGGCGCGTACCACCTTGATGATTGGGGGCACGATCAACGACCCCAACCCCTCAACCAGTGAATTTGCCCTCGGCGAACAGTTAGCGGCCGCCTACGCAGACATTGCCAGCCGGGAACTGGTTCGGCAGGCCACCATGGCAAAATTGGGCGTGACCCGCCTGCCCGATTACATCGCGCGGGCCTTGCCAAAAACGCAGATCATGGAAATTATCGTTAGTGATCGGGATCCGAGCCGTGCCCAACAGGTCGCCAACGAATTAGCCGCACAGTTGATCCAACTTAGCCCTACGAATCTTGATCCCGAAGAAGAAAGCCGCCTTGAGTTTGTAAACCAGCAATTGGACGTGATTGAATCCCGCCTCGATGAAACCGAATCTCAGATTGAAGCCCTGAAAATTCAATTGGGTGAATTAGATAGTGTTCAAGAAATTACGAATGCGCAAAATCAAATTTCTGCCCTTCAAACCGTTCTTAACACCTTGCACAATACATACGCCAACCTGCTGGCAAGCACCAATCAAGAGGCCATTAACTCCCTAACCGTTATTGAGCCAGCCGCGCTTCCCTCGCGCCCCATTGGCACCAATCAAACGATAACCATTTTGATTTCTGCCGCTGTTGGGTTTGCCTTAGCTATCAGTGCGGCCTATTTGCTGGAATACATCTTAGATACGTCCCTCAAATTCCCAGATGAAGTCGAACGTGCCTTTAATAGTGAGATCATTGGACATTTTTTCACGCCATCCTGGTTAACTCGTAAAAAACCTCCAGTTTTGTTGACAGATGACGCACCCCACCCCAGTGCAGAGGCTTATCGTTCCCTCAAGACCAACTTATTGTTAATGGATAAAAATGCAGGATTAAAAACCATCTTAGTAGCTAGTCCTGAAAAGCAAAAAGGAAAGACCCAGTTGGCTATTAATCTAGCCCTTTCTCTTGCATCCGGTGATAGAAAAGTGGTTCTGGTCGATGCGGATTTACGACTTCCCAGTGTGCATACGGTTCTGGCGCTTCCCAATGAAAAGGGCCTGGGTGACATCTTAACCGATCAAGCTACGCTCGAATCCGTTATCCATTCGCTCAAAGATGGTAAGCTCAGCGTGATTACGGCAGGGATGACTCCCCACGATTTGGTGGAACGCTTAGATACCCCCAAAATGGATGAGATTTTGTACCAGTTGCGGGAAATGGCCGATATCATTATTTTGGATGCCCCACCCTTCTATGTTGCCGATACATCCATTCTTGCCTCAAAAGTGGATGGCTTAGTGGCTGTGATTCGCCCTGGCTTTTCTAAAAAGGCCGCGGCCATCAACATGGCGGAACAAATCAATCGTTCCCATGCGAAATTGCTGGGAATCACCTTGAACAACATTCCCTCCTGGGGCGGCGCCTACTATGCGAAAATTTCAAACAATCATTATTCAGCCACCTGATCGCTTTTCGATTAGCATCTGATAACAAAAAGAGGCGTTGGTGAAAACCAGCGCCTCTTTTTTTCGGTTTGAAGGGTAGGGCACATCCCCCCCTTCAAAAATTCGGCACTTTTCCAGAAACGGGAGAGCCATAGTTTTTTTTGCGTTGATGGTGCTAAGTAGGGAGGTCTTAATATACCTCGTTGGGGTGCTCAAAATAGGTCTTGTATCATATGATATACAGAAATAGCCCTTGTGAAAATTTTTTTTGATTGTGAGTCATATGAAACGCCTGAAAACTTCCCCATTCCTCCTCATGTTCTTAATCCTAAGCGGGAGCTTTTTATTGCCTCCCCTGGTAACGTATTCTCAGCAAGCCGGTTCTAACCAAACCTTCCTCCCGATCATTTTTGCTCCGCCCGCATCTCCCCCTGCCCCCACTTTCCGGGTCAACATTCCTCATTTTTCCGACGAAATCCAGTCGAACGAAACCGCCATCTTCTGGTTCGGACGGGTTTACGATACCGACAATTACACAGATGTCCGGGTGGGATACACCGACGAATTCCTGTACGTTCGTTTAGCAATCTTTGACCGTCAAATCTGGTACGACACAACGCCTTCGATTCAAGACTTGACAGACTGGGACTCTGCCGCGCTTTACCTGAATTTAAATGGCAATGTAGGGAATACGGTTAATTCCAATTCTTATGCTTTTTTGGGACAACTAGCCTGGAATGAGCCAAATATGGAAGTTGCCTATCAGGGCAATGGTGGGCAATGGCAACAAAGCGGTGTTTCATTTACCTCTACGGCTAGTTGGGTGAGCGATGGCAGTCAGATTAATCTGGACGGACAAGATCGTGGTTGGACCTTAACGTATTCGATTCCCTTCACGAGCCTGGGTTATTCAAGTGCGCCTGCGCCCAACACTGTCTGGGGGATGGCGATAACCTTGTATGATCGAGATGACGAGTCTGGTGCGATTCAAATTTCCGACAAATTTTGGCCCCCTGCCATGTCTTCCACCGCCCCAAGCACGTGGGGACAACTCTCTTTCGGACAACCCTTCGTCACTTCCTTACGACCCGCGGTTCAACCGGACGGAACGGCCACCATTCGGCATGGCCTTTCTGGCATTGTCGTAAAAGATGGCATGGTTGGAGGTTCGTCTACTTGTGGGGCCGGTTTGCAGAATCTTTTTCTTTCCTGGGGTGAAGCCAATTATGCCGAGGCCCATCAGATTAATATCCAAAATCAGTACAACCTTGCAGATTGGCCTTGTTTTTCAAAATTTTATATTACCTTTCCGCTGGACTCTCTGCCCTCCGGTGTTCAAGTTACTTCTGCTGATTTAACTCTTTACCACTTTAGCAATGCAGGCAATGGCGCTTCGGGTATCCCCACTTCGTTGATCCAGGTAATGACGGTTGGGGAAGATTGGAATGAAGACACCCTAACCTGGAATAATGCACCCCTCGCGGTTGAAAACGTTAGTCAGCTTTTTGTCCCTCCCTACTTTAACAATCCCCCGGCGATTGCCCGAGTTTGGGATGTAAGTTCCGCAGTTGCCGAGGCTCTTGCAAATGGCACTCCCTTGCGCCTGGTGATTTACTCTGCTGACTCTGGACAACACAGCGGTAAATATTTCATCTCTTCCAATGCGGGAAATTCATCCGCCACCGAACGCCCCACCCTCACGGTAAATTGGGCTAATCCTTAGCCATTCTCATTAAGCAAAGACCCCTCCAGAACTTGAGACCTGTTCTGGAGGGGTCTTTGTTTAACTCAAGAGGTAACTTCTCTTTTTTATAAGGACTCAACTCTGCCAGGGCAGAGTTGAGTCCTCAGGATTTGCTTTTCTCGTCTTCAAATCCTTTGGCAAAGGTCGTACTTGCGTAGGGTTTGGCTATTGCCTTCCAAAATTTCCTTGAAAAAAAATATGGAAATCCCATCAATAAATTCATAAAGCCGAACAGCGCTCGGCTAATCGCTGTAAACAACATGCGATGCTGTAAACTCCAAATCATCGAAGTCAAATAAATCCGCGAGATGCGGCCCACCCACACACCATCTGGGGCAGAACCGCGCATCCGTGCAAACGCACCGGGCATATTTAAAATCTGTTCTCGCGCCCATCGAGCATAATCGAGATATTTTGCCCGGTTGGTGCTACTGTTGGTTTCGCCCATCCCGACCGAAGAGATCACCGTTTCCGTCTCGGCAAAATCGCCCATCAAAGCCGCCCGCCTGCACAAGTCTACATCCTGGGTGCTGGATAATCCCGGCAAAAATCCACGCAGTTCAAAAAACACTTGGGCAGGAATGATGGAAGATTGAAGAGGAATCCACTCCCCGGCCATGATTTGGGTGAAACAATTTCCGCGCAACCCATGTTGCAATTGAATGAGGGGGTGCGTTTCCCGATCGACCAATTGGGTGGCACCATAAAGCCAGGTGGCCTCACGGGTTTGTTGTGCCAGTTTGTGGAAGGCTAACATCGCCCCAGGCATCAGCCAGTCATCGTCATCCAGAAAGTGAAAATACGCGCCCCGCGCACACGCGGCCCCCGTGTTTCGAGCCACACTTCGCTCGCGGCGCATGGTATGGAAGATCCGCACGCGGGGATCAGCCATCCACGCCATGTTAGGCAGTTCGCGTCCACTATCATTGACTACGATGACCTCAAAAGCAAAGCCATCTACCTCTTGAGCCAGGACACTTTCAACAGCCCGACTCAAGGTTGGGCGCCCAATTGTAGGAATAATCGTCGAACAAAATATGGGGATAGACATTGTACAGGGGTGAAATGCTAAAAGCTACCCGGTTTCCTTAAGCGTCCGTTCCATGATGCTGGTAATTTGATTGACATAAATGTCTAAATTCATCTGTTCATAGACCGCTTGTCGCGCATTAGTGCCCAACCGCTGTTGCGTATGGGTGTCGTCCCATAGCGACAAGATGGTTTCTCGCAGGTGCGTGGCATCACCCGGCGTGACAAACAATCCTGTTTCCCCATCGACCACATATTCCTTAATTCCAGGGGTGCGCGTAACCACGGCAGGCTTCCCCATCGCCATCGTTTCAAGAATTGCATTGGCTCCGGCGGCATAGTTCACATTATTCAAAGGAGTGACAACCAGCCGTGCGCGGGCATACAAAGAACGAAGCAGGGTGTAAGGGATGTTTCGCACAATTTGCGTATTGTTTTCCCCTAAAATGGGTAATCGATAGGTAGACCAATGGCTGGATGCAACCACAATCAGCCGGATTCCAGTTCCAGCAATCGCTTTTTGTAAGGTCTTATAATCGCGTTGTTCCTGGCCCACGGCTATAATAAAATCGTCAGTGTCATCTTCCATGGGGCGGAAAAACTGATGATCGACCTTATCATAAACAAAATGGGCGTTGGATGCTGGAATATTTAACTGTTGAACCGCGTACTCTACCTGCGCTTTGGAAACACAAATGACATGATTAAACGATTTATAGAGATGCCAGTATTTAAACAAGGTGCTTTTGTTTTTTGAAGATAAATGATGGGAGATGACAACGTGTGGAATATTATTTTTGCTTAAAGACAAAAGCATTGCCAGGGGAATAGCAGTTTTTTCAGACGCGGACAAAATTGCATTGTAGTTGGAGATTCTGCGGGTAATCTGCAAAGATTCGAAAAAATCGAGTTTGACGATTTTCTCAAATTTGCGTCCTAACGCATACCAATAGGTTTTGAATAAACCATAACCTGCCACCTCCCCGCTCAGACGTTTACAAATTTCCATATAATCGACGCGCGGGGCAAGGTCTCTAACCAAATCATCGTAATATTGGTCGAAATTCTTAACCTGGGAACTAACTAAAACTAAAGGTAAAGTCACAATGGTATCCTCGCCTCGCAGATTCTAAAGCACATTTCCATTTTTCTACTCATTCCTCAGTACCGAAATCCTACAAATTATAAACCAAATCAATAGTACTTGCGGTAAACAAAACGCTCTGTGATGGCTCGCAGAGTGTTTTGTTAATGAGATCGTAAACCAGATGGGTTTTATCCCCACCCATACCCACCTTCAATAATTTTCCGAAAGGTTTAAATGCCAACAGGGGAAGGTTTCAAATCCATGCTACGATGATATCTTCCCATTTGACACCACAAGATGTTTATCGTTTCACCCGATAGAGCATCTCCCCTGCTTTGGGGACATACAAAACCCCTTCGGCTTCCCAGTTTTGCCACTCGTTGAAATCAATGCCCGCCGGGTTTTGGTAGCCAAGGGCGAGGCGCGCACAGTCTTCGGGCGGAAGTTGGGTGGCGAGGGCGACGCGTGCGCGGGGGTACTCGATCCCGTTTTCAAACCACCCATCCCCGCGGACGTGGGTGCTGTGGGCGAGCACCCCGAGCGGGATGTGCTTGAACTTGTCCCATTGCTGGAGAAAATACGGCAGGACGTGGTAGCCGATCTCGTAAATGTACTTGCCGTGGACGTGGCTGACCGTATCCAGATGGGGCGCGTAGATGGTCAATTCGCCGCCCTCCGCCAGGGCCGGTTCGAGCTTGTACATTGCCTTGCCCGCCGTCCAAAGTTCGCCGTACATCGGCGGTGCGCAGGACAACACTTTCTGGAACGGCTTGTCCACCCAAATGATATGCCGTTGCGCGGACAAATCCGCGGCCGCACCCCACGCGGAAACATGATCCCCGATGAACATCCCCGCCAATCCTTTGCCCTCGACGAACACAACGAGCGGTGGGAAGAACTGAGCGCCCACCCCGAAGCGCAATTTCCCAGTCCGCCTTTTCCGGCGTTCGAGATGTTGATCGAGGCGTTTGCCCGGCTGGTGGCGCGGCACCCGCACACGACGTTCATCGGCGCGCATGTGGGGTGTTATGCGGAGAATCTGGCCTGGGTGGGGCGGTTGCTCGACCGCTGCCCCAATTTTTTCGTGGATATTTCCGCCCGCATTCCGGAATTGGGCCGCCAACCGTACTCCGCGCGCCGTTTCTTCCTCCAGTACGCCGACCGCATCCTGTTCGGGACAGATCACCCGGCGAACGCGGCCACGTACCGGGCACATTACCGGTTTCTGGAAAGCGAGGATGAGTATTTTGCCTACGACGCCGACCCCGACGCCATCCCCGGCCAGGGGCGGTGGCGGATTTACGGGTTGTTTCTGCCAGAGGAGGTGTTGCGGAAGGTTTATTTTGAGAACGCGGGGAGGGTGTTGGGAGGCTTTTATGCGGGAGGGCGTGCCTCCGACTTTTCGGAATCTTCTACTCTTAGTGCGTAATTACGGCTTGATTGTATACGAAACGTCAAACTGCCAATCTCGGGATGGTTTGTGGCTCTTGAGTTCCCTGGTGGCTTGCTAAAAAGATTGTGGCGTATGACGCTTCCGGTCGGCTATGGCGGTAAATAAAGACCATCCCCCCCTGATGGGGAGGATGGTCTTTATTTGAAAAGCTATAGGGTTTTTATACTGCGGGCGATGGAGTCGAACCACCACATACGAATTCAGAGTCCGCTGTCCTGCCATTAGACGAGCCCGCAAAATTTAATTGGTAGGCATTTTACCAAAGGGCAAAAAATATGTCCACACTCCCGCAAAATTCTCTCAGGGAGTGCATAGGAACCTGGGCATTATTACAACTCCCAAAACTTCCCGTGCACTCCCACCAATTCTTTTTTATCCCTTATTCCCAGCCAGCAACGCCACCGCCGCGCTCACACGCGCCAGCACCTTCTCCCGCCCGATGATTGCCATGCTCTCAAACAGGGGGGGGCTGACCGTCTGTCCGGTGACCGCGACGCGTAACACGCCGAACACCTGCCCCGCTTTCAGGCCCAGTTCGTCTGCCAGGGCGCGGAGGGGCGGCTCGGCGCGGTCGTGGGTAAACTCCGGCAGGGTTTCGAGAATGTCCAACGCCCTTCGCGCGACCGCGAGCGCCAGTTCGGGGGATGTCTTTTTCGGGATCAGGTCCTCGAGCGAGGGCGAAACGGTCTCTTTGAAGAAGAACCCGGCCATATTTGGGGCCTCATCCAGTGCAGGGATGCGCTCTTGAATGATGGGCGCAATCTTTTTGAGCGTGTCATCGTCTGTGGTGTACCCGGCCTTTTCAAAACAAGGTTTTACACGCATCGCCAGGTCATCCGTCGTGAGCATCCGAAT
>JABWBV010000337.1 GCA_013359445.1 Anaerolineales bacterium
TTTCTCGATGAATTCAGAAAATCATTTGCAAACGAGGCACATTTTTATGCAGTCTTCTCTTGCAAACGAAACCTTTAGGGTCTGGCCTGAGTAGTTACGATTTTTCTTTCTAAATATTGGTGGGTATTAATGGGATCAGGTTTCGTATTTAAAACCTGCGCGTTCTGCGACAAAGCCAAGGAGTTTGGACATGGCTTTTTTGGGGGTGTAGATTTCTTTTTCCCACTCACTGATGGTTTGCTGGCGGACACCAAGTTCCTCGGCCAATTCACCTTGCGAGGCGTTCATATGGTGGCGCAAGGCTCGGATCATTTCAGCATTCCAGAGGACCGTGTCCCCTGCGCGGCGAATTTCGTAGTTGAAAACTGGCTTTCGGAAGGTGATGCGTTGGTGATTAAGATCGATGTGGGTGACATGGTAGCCTGCGTCCATCCAGGCAGAGGCCTGGCTGACTTGGGTGGCGCGGTTACTCCACCAGCCTTTGTTTTGGTAAGCCGAAAGGGGGAGGGGATGGCCCAAGAGGGTTTCGATTTCCTTTAGGGAGAGGGAAATTTCTTCCTGCCCGGAGGTGGAGAGGACCAGGTAAAGGGGGTGGTATTTGCTACCGACTTTCATGGGGCAAATTATACTCTTTTTCCCCAAACGCCTGTCCACTCTGGGAGGCGTGCCCAGTTGTTTTTGCGTATAGCCACAGAGAGGGCGGGGCCGAAGAAAAATTCGGTGAGAGCGATGGCCTCTTCGGGGGTGGCAAACTGGTAGTCGGTTTGGATTTCCTGGCGGGTGAAGCCCCATTCGTTTTCGAGCCATGCGTAGTAAGCGGCTAGTCCGGGCGAGGGGGGGATGGGGGTGAGGCTTCCCGTCGAGAGAGTTTCCAGAATGATGAGTGTCCCGCCCGGTTGGGTCACCCGGTGCATTTCGTCGAGGACGCGGCGGGTTTCCGTTTGCCAGTTTTTGTACCACCCGGTGAAGTGTCCGATGGCCCAGCCCGCGGTGACGACGTCGAAGGTGGCGGAGGGAAAGGGGAGGGTGCGCATGTCGCCCGTGGTTAGTATCCAAGTTCCAGCGGTTTGTTGTTTTTGGCGTTGGTTTTCGCGGAGCATGTCCAGATGCAGGTCGAGGCCGGTTATTTGGGTGGTTCGTCCTTTGAGGAGGAGAGGGAGGCGGCCTGTGCCTGTGCCGAGATCGAGGACCCGTGCTCCGCGCAAGGGGGTGAGGCGTTCCAGGGCGGGAAGAAGGTTTTGGTCCACGTCTTCGGCGGCGATAAAACGGTGGTAGGCTTCGGCCTGGGTTTGGTAGATTTTGAGGAAGTGATCCATGTGGGGAAAGAAAAATGGCCGCGTCCATTTGCGCGGCCATGAGGGGATTGGTGGGGGTGGTTAGTCGGTGGGGAGGTGGTCGAAGACGTTGTGTTTGACGGCGTAGGCGGCGGCTTCGGCGCGGGTGGAGAGGTGGAGTTTGCTGAGGAGAGAGCTGACGTAGTTGCGGACGGTTTTTTCGCTGAGGAAAATGTCGTTGGCGATTTCTTTGTTGGTTTTGCCTTCGGCGATGAGGGCCATAACGTGCAGTTCTCGGTCGGTGAGGTTGGCGAAGGATTCGTCTTCGGCTTTGCGGGAAGCTTCGCGGACTCGGTCAAAGACGCGTTGGGTGACGGCGGGGTCGAGGAGGGAGTCGCCGCGTCCGATGGTTTCGAGGGCGCGGATGAGTTCGTTACTGCCGATTTGTTTGAGGACGTAGCCAGAGGCGCCTGCGGAAATGGCGTCGAAGAGGAGTTCATCTTCTGCGAAGGAGGTGAGAACGACGACTTTGGTGTGGGGGAATTTGGTGGTGATTTCGCGGGTGGCTTCGATGCCGCTTTTACCGGGGAGGCGGATATCCATGACTACAACGTCCGGTTCGTATCGTTCGACCTGTTGGAGTGCTTCATTGGCTGAACCAGCCTCCGCGACGACCTGAAATTGGTTGTACCGCGATAGTAATGCCTTTAGCCCTAAGCGAACGACTTCGTGATCGTCTACGAGCAGGATGCGTAAATTCATAAGAATTGACCTCCGATAATTGAAAAGCTATAATCCTGAATCCCAAGAGGATTTGACGTCCATTTGGGTAGCGTTTAGTTTGTTTACAATTTGAACAATGGGTTAATAACCCTAAGTATAGCATAGCATGTTGAGAAGCGCATGAATAGAAATTCACTCAAGTTTTTGACGATTATTTTGCCGGTAACTTTTTTTGTGACGTTGATTGTGTTGCGGTCTTCTTTGAGTCGTTCTCCGGTTTTGTGGGGGTTGGAAACGCTGATTATTCTGATTGCTTTGTTGGGGACGTTGCTTTTTTCGAGTTGGGTGTTTGCGCGGATTGACCAGAATGAAATTGAAATTAAGCAACGTTCTGAGCAGTTGGCCGCGTTGCATGAGGCCGCGATTTCTTTGACGAGAGAATTGGATTTGAGTAAGGTGTTGCAAAAGGTGGTTGATCTGGCAAGGACCTTGTCGCGGGCGAAGTATGGGGCTTTGGGCGTGTTGGGAACCGATGGGCGTTGGATCGACCAGTTTATTTTTTCGGGGATTCCGGGCCATGCGCGGATGAAGATGGAACCTACGCCGCGGGGGCATGGTTTGTTGGGAGCGGTGATTGAAGCGGGGAAGCCCATTCGGGTCTCGAGAATTGGGGATGATAAGCGGGCTTCCGGTTTTCCCCATTTTCATCCGATGATGACCTCGTTTTTGGGGGTGCCGATTCGTTTTAAGGATGAGGTGATTGGGGAATTGTATCTGGCCGATAAAATGGGGGTGTATAACGAGCCGCTTGAATTTTCCGAACAGGATCAGCATATTTTGGAAATGTTTGCGACCCAGGCCGCTATTGCGATTAAGAATGCACAATTTTATCGGCAGGCACAACAGCTGACGATTCTGCAAGAGCGGGAACGATTTGGGATGGATTTGCACGATGGGATTATTCAGTCGATTTACGCTATTGGGTTGATGTTGGATGATACGCAACACCGGATGGAGGAAACCCCTACCCAGGCTCGTGAAGGAATTTCTCATGCTATTGCGGGACTGAATGAAGTGATCCGCGATATTCGAAATTACATTTTAGATTTGCGTCCGAATCGTTTTCAGGGGCGTGACCTTAAGGAGGGGTTAGGGGAGTTGGTGCGTGAACTACGGGCGAATTCTTTCTTAAGTGTTGATTTGCAAATGGACGGTACTAGTGTTACGTCCCTTACTCCCGAAAAAACGGTGGAAATTTTGCATATCGCGCAAGAGAGTCTGTCTAATATCCGCAAACACGCGCGGGCCTCTCAGGTGGATATTTTGTTGGAAGAAGAAAATCAGGATTTGCGGCTGATCATTAAGGATGATGGGGTGGGTTTGAATCTTGACCAAATTCGAAATTCAACCGGGCACGGGTTACGGAATATGCGGGAGCGCGCACAAATGTTGGGGGGGATTTTTGCCATTGCAACCGCCCAAGATGGGGGGACGGAAATATGCGTGAGGGTTCCTTTGGCCTGAGTGGTTGGTATAGGAAGTCTTTGAGGGCAACTGCTCACCAAGAGTAGAAGGTTCGGAAAACAAAGGATGAAAGGATGGATGGACATCCCCCCTTTCATCCTTTGTTTTTGAGTTTAATTGTTTCTGTGTGAGTAATTACCTTTGGGGAGTGTTGTACGTGTAAACTGGGGATAAATTACTTTACTCGTGGTGAGTGGGCGACGAAAATAGCTTCTTGGGCATTATTTTTTTTGTTCTTGAGACTGATGTCCTATAAAATGGGGGACATATGCCACTGAGCGAATAATTTGTCTCTATGCTAAACTCGGTTAAATTGGAGAAATATGTTTACTCATATTTAAAACAGGAGGGCTGAAGCCAATTTGGTAGTTGTGAACAAATTTATCTTTCGGATATACACCCATTTCACTGGCAATTAATTCGGTTTCACCCTCTATAGAGATAGTATTGTATTATGAAAAAGGTACGTGTTTTACTAGCTGACTCTCATCCCCAAGTCCGCACCCAGTTAGCGGCTCGGTTACAACGGGAGCCGGATATCGAACTCATTGGACAGACCTCGAACAGCGGTCAAACCCTGCGGCTCGCATTGTCCAATCCACCGGATATTCTGCTCATCGATCCGATGATGCGGGATGGGTTTGGACTCGCCAATTTGCGGCAAATTGTGGCGCGCCTCCCTGCAACAGCCATTGTGGTGCTCACCGCCTATGTGGATACTGCCCTCAAAATTGAGTTCACTCGGATGGGGATTGTGCACGTGTTGACCAAAGGCCTCACGTCTGAAAGTTTAGTCAACGTCATTCGTAATGTTCCTGACCTGGCGAGTGTTTCGATGAGTGTCTAAACAAACCTGGCAAAGGAATTTTTTTAACACAAAAATCGCCCAAAAAGGGTGGGAAACCCCACCCTTTTTAATTTCTGAAAGCCCTCTCAACTCAAAAAAACGGGGAGAAATTCCGAAATTTGAATTCTTTGTGGTTTTCAAAACTGCCTGAAGCAAACTACGGATTGTTCTCCCAGAAAAACGAGATGATCGGCAAAAATTGAGATATGGTAATTACTCACCACGAATAGGCTAGGTGGGGTGGACTTGCGAGAGTCTAAGTCAAATCTGGCGCATTTCCGCACGACCACCCCACCTTTTGTGAGTAATTACGAGATATGAAACCTGTCCCATAAAAAGAGGGGCACTCGACACTATGGGGGTGGGGGATCGCCTAGCAGAATTAAAGCAAGACTTCAGGTAATGTTTTACACCACTTCAGGAGAATTAAATCTATGACGACCCCATGGGAGTATCGTTATGCCCAACGCACCCAGCGTATGGGTAGCTCGGCCATCCGAGAATTACTAAAACTCACTGCCTTACCCGACATGATTTCCTTTGCCGGAGGCCTACCCGCCCCGGATGTTTTTCCAGTAGATGCTTTTCAAGAAGCGAGCAATCGGGTATTAAAAAATTCAGGGGCGCAGGCGCTTCAATACGGCCCCACTGAAGGCTACCTGCCTCTCCGGGAAATGATCGCCCGCCATACCTCCCGCTATGGCATCCAAATTACCCCGAACAACGTCCTTCTCACCTCGGGGTCTCAACAAGCCCTGGACCTGCTCGGCAAAATTTTTATAAACCCGGGGGATCATATTTTGGTAGAATCCCCAACCTACCTCGGCGCGCTCCAGGCCTGGAATGCGTATGGTGCCGAATACGTGCCCGTTCCGATTGATGAATATGGGATGATTCCCGAGGCCCTCGAAGAAGCCCTCCGCGTTGGCCCCAAATTTATCTATGCCCTCCCCAATTTTCAGAACCCAAGCGGGGTAACCCTCTCCCTCGAACGACGCCACCGCCTTCTCCAACTCGCCGAAGAACACGGGGTTCCGATCATCGAAGACGACCCCTACGGGCAACTGCGTTACGAAGGGGAACACAAACCCGCGCTGGTGGTTCTCGATGGGCAATTGCATAGCTCACACGACGGACTATATCGTGGCAACATCATCTACCTCAGCACCTTTTCCAAAATACTTGCCCCTGGCATTCGGTTAGCCTGGGTCATTGCCCCTCCACAGGTGATCGATAAACTCGTTCAAGCCAAACAGGGCGCCGATCTCCACACTTCTACCTTCAATCAAATGGTTGCTTACGAAGTCTCGCGGGGCGGTTTTCTCGATCATCATATCCACACCATACGCGAGGTGTATGGTGCCCGCCGAGACACGATGCTCCAGGCATTGGAACAGCATTTTCCTTCCCAGGTCTTGTGGACTCACCCGGAGGGCGGTTTGTTCCTCTGGGTTACGCTCCCCGACTGGATGGACGCCAAAGATGCCTTCAATATCGCCCTCAAACGAAAAGTCGCGTTTGTGCCCGGACAACCTTTCTTCCCACACGGAGAAATTAAAAACTGTGCCCGGTTAAACTTCTCGAACGCCACCCCCGAAGAAATTCGTACCGGAATTGCCCGCCTTGGCGAAGTTTTCTACGAAATGCTTGAAACGCCTCATTCCTCTATGGAAGAGGTTCTGGTCTGAAAATGAAAAAGCCGGTGGTACACCACCGGCTTTTTTTGTGATCTTGAGCTGGTATAAGTTTTTTAAATTTGCCCGTAATTACTCAGATATATAACGAGAGCATCCTGAGCGGTAAACGGCCCAAGGCTGACCTACTTTGGTCTATTGCAGTCGAAGAGTATGGGGGAGGCACAAAAAGGGCGCTCATCAACACCCTTCAACTTAGCGGGACGGGAACCAAAAAAATTGCCCTTCAAACCTTTGGCACTTTTCTCTCGCACAACGGGGGAGAAACCTCAGGAACTGGGTTGCTGGATGTCAGGAGTCATCCGATATGCAATGTGCTTTCCGCTGGTGGCCTGTGAATACACGTCGGCAAGTTCGTCCAGCACGACCGTACTGCCAGGCGCGAGCAATTTGTAAATCTTCGCCAACTCAAGTTGTAAATCTTCCATCCGTTGCGTGAAAAGCTCCATTTTCTCTTCTTGCGCATGGTTGATCAACGCTTCCCCTGCCTCGTGAAATTGTTTAGAGGCTTGCATTGCACGTTCAATATTGTCAACGATTTCGTTCCATTCTGACACGGCATACCTCCTTTACAAGGGTTAAAGGTATCAAGCGTAATCGCTCAGGTCTCGGGCGAACCTCTCCCAGAGCGCATCAAAGCAATATTTCGGGGTCGCAAAAATCCCGAAGTTTTCAGTACTCACCATGCGCCAGGTGGGGGAACGTTTGGGAAAGTGTGGTGGCGATAAACTTCGGAATTTCCCCGTTTTTTTTGAGAAGACACGATTAAAGCGAGAAAAAGCGTACTTTTAATGTACTGGATCCCCTAATTGTTTCAAAATGTCAACTGTCACAGCTTTTCAATGACACATGACCCTGGCAAGGAATCGCCCACAGAGGAAAATGAAAGTACCTTTTCTCCACATGTGCTTGTTCAAACGGAGAAGAATTTTCAGGAGTTTTGCGATTTTCTCAATCTTTATAGGACCAAATTTCCGAAGTTTGAAGCCAGTATGTTTTCAAACCTTCCTTAAATTTTTTAAATTTGCCCCATTGGGTTGAGAAGATACAAGTTTTCAAAGGAGTGACGAAAATGCCGGTGAGAGGCAGTATTCAAATAGATGACATGTATTGCAAAGGCTGTGAGCTATGCGTGGCGGCTTGTCCCCAACATGGGATCGCACTTGCAATGGACGTTTTAACCCCGCGGGGCTATCACCCCGCCCGTCTGGTAACAGAAAATTGTACGGGATGCCAGGTGTGTGGCATTGTTTGCCCGGAAGCGGCGATCACCGTTTTCCGCCAGGCGAAAGTTTTAGCGAGAGGAGGTTAACATGGCCCGCGAACTCCTAAAAGGCAATGTCGCAATGGCCGAAGCCGCCATTCGCGCCGGGGTAGAAGCTTATTTCGGATACCCCATCACGCCCCAAACCGAATTGTTGGAGCATATGTCCCAACGAATGCCGGAATTGGGGCGGGTGTTTTTACAAGCCGAAAGTGAAGTGGCCGCCATTAACATGGTTTATGGTGCGGCCTCAACTGGAGCGCGAGTCATGACTTCCTCCTCCAGCCCCGGCTTCAGCCTGATGCAGGAAGGGCTGTCCTA
>JABWBV010000338.1 GCA_013359445.1 Anaerolineales bacterium
TATAAAGGGCCAGTTTATTCGAGAACATAACATCCGGCCTGGGAAGGGTGGTCTTCTACCTGTTTCCCTGCCGGAACGCCGCGCAACAGCCAGAGAATGAGCATATCGCCCCCCGCCGCAATGGTGAAAATCAAGCCGAACGATAACCCCCCACCCCACCCGGTTCCGATCCCGATCAGCGCGGGGAGCAGGCCGAGCACCAGCCCCGGCATAGCCGTGCCCCAACGGTACGCGTTGACCTCCATCGGCACCTTGCAGTGCGCGTAGGGTGTCAGCGTGGCGAGTTGGAATCCAAACCGGATCGCACTGAGTGTCTTTTCCCCAAAGATTGCCCAGGCGAGCGCATGAATGCCTTCATGCACCACCACCCCGACGACAAAAAGTCCGAGAAACAGCCACAGATTCCCGAAAAACCCATTGAACCCGACCCAAAACGCCTCCCATCCCCACCGCAAGGCAAACCCCCACACCTCCAAAAAGGCAACCGGCAGGGACAAAATCAGGCTATACACCCCGGCTTTGCCCATCGAGATAGATAAGTCTTGTTTGTTCATAGTTCGGAAATTTTACCCCTTGATTTCCTGCCCAAACATGATTCGATGCCCTTCCGGGGTGATGACCCCAAACTCGCGCTGCCCCCACGGTTTGTCGGCGAGCAATTGCGTAAATTCCACGCCCCGCGCCCGGTACGCCTCGAACAGTTCATCAATCCCCTCACAATTCACATACGCAAAATAAGAGTGGTTATTCGTCTCCCGCGCCAGCATCTCCCCCTTGCAGTCCCCGATCAGCAGGTGGAAGTTATCCAGGCTCAAAAACAGCCACCCGTCCACGCGCGAGCGCAGGGTAAAGCCTAATGTTTCGACGAAGTATGTTTCTGCGGCGGCGAAATCGTGGACGGCGAGGACGTGTTGGGTTTTGGTGACTTTGAACATGGTTTGGCTCCATTATAGGGTAAAAGTTTGTGTTTTATTCCCAGCCTGTTCCCTCAAACACATACTGATTTTCTAAATTTCGCTTTCGGGGGTCGGCTTTCTTTTGATTAACAAAGGTGTCGAAAAACAAATACTTTTTTTCCAAAAATTGCTGAAGTAAATATCTTCTTACCGATTTTTTTGAGACGTGTATAAAACTTGGATGCAAGGATAAATTGCTAACTTTTGCCTCAAACTCAACTGAAGGCTTGTTCTTATAATAATCAGGAAACCCATATCTAATTGTGCAACTTCCCTTTGCTTCTGTATATTCGAACTTGTATTCTGCCTCAATCTCACCGAATGCAAGAGCCCCTAGTTCCCCTAATTTTAATATGTCGGTTAAATGAATACCTTTTCCATGTAACTCAATTTGATCAATATTATCCTTCAACCAGTCAAAACTTTCCGGAAAATTAGATAGCTTATGATCAACACCAGCATCAATATCTATGATTCCTTGAAAAGAAAGTTCAGCAAACTTTTGTGTTGTGAACATAATGAGATATTCATATCGGGCTTTGTTTTCAAAGAAATGATTAGCTAGAATTCTTTGTATTGTTGTGTCATTAGGTATAACCCCTTGTTGCTGAAAATGTGTATATAAAGCATCTTGAAATTTATCACTTACGTCCTTTGTTTCTGGAGCAGTGTATTCCACTTGGTAAGTAGCTATATTGGTTTTAGAGTCTTTACTAATAGATACAGTTCCATCGTGGTATGTTGTTGATGAAAAAGCATCCTTTGTCCAGTCTAACCTCTCAATACTATAATCTATAACAACCTTATTAGAATCTATGTTTTGGACAGAGCAACTTGTTAAACGATAAGATGAATTTTCCTCCATAAGATTTTTTATTAGTTGCTCTGTATCATCTGGCAAAGCTTGGATTACAGTTTTATCAGATACCCAATTAATTTTTGCATCAGACGTTTTTGGTGTGCTTTCCTTAAGATTCTGTCTATTTTTTAGAATTTCAAATTCCAGAGGGCTAAGTAAAATACTCATCAAGATAGGTACAGTATCACTATTTCTGAGACTCTTAACAAAAACACCTCGTTTTTGTAGCAGGAATCTTAGATCCGTTCCTCTGAGACTACTTGACAAAATTAGTGGGCGTAAGGTTTCACCAAATGGCAATAAAGGCACTAGAGTTTCTTTATCAAGATTTTCAGGTAACATTTCTAAAATCCTCCATAAAACTGCCAACTATTATTTTTTGTACAAAAGATTGATCGAGAAATTCTAACTTTATTTGATCTACAATATCCCCATGTAGATCTTTATTAAATTTTGGAAACAAGATGTAAATTTTGTTTGCCCATCCAGCTGTAAGATTATGAGAAAGACTAATTAATCTTCTTAGGTAATCTTCTTCAAATCCATCTATTACATTCAGAACAAGTATTTCCAATGTCTCTTGAGTGATTTTAAAGGGCAAAATACTTGAATTAATATATTGAACGGGCAAAACCGAACTACTTGTTTGTCTAGTTGAGATCGTATCATTATGACCGGTATTGGGGATAAAGAACTCAACTTTTCCGTCAAAGAAGTGGTTAGAAAAATTAATGGTATCAAAAAGAAAACCAGCTCGCCTGTTGTCTACTAAATATATGCTATCAAATTCTAAATCATCTTCTATTCGTAAATCAGCCAACCTTTCAACAACATCATCATACGTGTTATCTTTACCGTTATCAATCCAAAAAATTACCCCAGTATAGTTTTTGTTGTTTTTTGCAAATGCAGAAAATTGGTTTTTGAGATTACTTTTTTTGAAACACTCCAAGGCATTGGCTATATCTCTTAAGTGTGACTTGAACTTGCTAACTGGATTAGAAGAGTATTCATCATTGTATTTTGAAGAAATCAGTATAAATTCTTGTGTGTCTTTAAATAATAGACTCTCATATTGAAAGATGAAATCAATACCATGGATATTGCGTCCCTTATTGGAAATTCGATGATCCATAGGTTTTATACATGGAATATCTCGACCAGTAAGCAAAGATTTCCAACCCACAAGAGATAAGAGATTTTTTACTACTTCTTCTCCAAATTCTCCTCTTTTCTTTGATATTTCGCTCATATACTTACCTATCCTTGAAAGAATTTAGAATACTTCTAAACAATATATTTATTTGGAAGGTGTCAACAAAGCACCATCCTAAAATGGATGAAACCGAGTACTAATAACATTTAAAACAAGAACGTGAAGGATTGAAAAGATGTACCTGAATCTTTGAAAAGATTCACGGGAAGGAATCAAAAGATATACGTGAAGGATTGGGATTGAAATAGAATGTAATTATAGAAATCTATAGCTCAGGGTGAATTAATAATTTTAAGGTTTATGGAATAGGAATTAGTGTGACGTCATCTATACATACCGTACTATCCATTACAGCTTCTCCATCTGAATCTAAACCTTGAAAAAACCTGACTTTGACATGAGTTGCATCACTAGGTGCAAATCTACTTTGTCCCCATGCTTGCCAACCGATTGTCTCTCCATTAAATGTTGGACCAACCTGTTCCCCAGATATGAATGTGTCATTGTTATACCAATCAAAGCGTATATGAAAATTCACAACGTTCGTTGACTTAATTTGAACAGTAATCTGATATTGGGTATTGGCCTCAATTTTTACAATTTGATCAACAATTACCCATTTTTTAGCCTCTGTGCCTTTTTGAGCAAAACAAAGTGCATATTGGCTATCATAACTATCTGTGGAACGTTCTACTTCGATTGAACCTCCACTATTCCATCCAATTTGGTAATCCTCTTCAAAACCTGGGTTTCTAATCAAGTTGGGAATTGGCGTTAAGGTTAAAGTTATGGTAGGCATGATTGGAACTTCGGTAGGAGGAACCGAAGTAAGTGTAGTAGTAGGTAATAAATTTGTTATATCTGTTGATGTGGGGATAGAGGTATTGAATGGTGTAACGGTTGTTTGCGATAGAGGTGTTGGAGAAGGCAGAACATCAGATTTATTGATAGATTTGGTATCCGCTACTAAAAAGCCAATTCCAAATACTACCACTACTAACCCGGATACCCAAGTTTTTCTACCTGGAACCACAATAAGTTTTTCTATCTTTACGATGCCTAATCCAGCAATGATCAACACCAAACCAATGATAAGAAAGAAGACGCCAGTATAACCAAAGGGGGTATTAACAGGAATAGATGGCATAATAAGTTTTCTCCACGCTTAACTTAGTTATTCTCGGTGTGAATCCAAATTTAAAATCTAGAATTTAGATTTTTCCTATCGAAAATAGTTCATAATGTAACTAACACTTTTGATTAATGATCATCTATTATGGTGTATAGATGATCATTAATTTCGTTGTGGTAAACCCCAAAGTATCATTTCATTTTTTAATTCATTATAAAAAAACAGAAAATTAAGCGATGATGATATTGATGTAATCAAGATGGAGCCAATAGCTTTACTTGGTAAGTCAAAAAACCAAGCAATTACTTTGTCATTATCTTTAATAGCGTCTAAGAAGTCCCAGGGGAAAGTAATGAATAGGGTTATGATCAGAAGAATAAAACCGCCTATTGCAACATTAAATTCTAAATTTTTACGTTTGCGAGCTAAGGCAAATCTTTCTTTAGGACTGGGAATTGCTTGTCCTTCAATAATTCTATTGTGATTTTTAATTTCGAGGATTTCTACATCATCAGTAAACTCAAGCCGCTTTTTGTTGATATGGCAATATTCGTGAAAAACTTGAACTAACTCTTCGCATTCCGTTTGTAAAATAATAACATTGCTGTTTTTTAGACGGATAACAACATTGTCTAACTCCATACTCAATAATCCTTCTGTTTCAGTTTTAGGCTTAAGCAAAACAAATTTAGCTCCTTCTGCGGCTAATTTGTGATGGTTATCAGCAACAGTTTCTAGAATACGCTCTTTGATATCTATAGCATCTTGGCTATTTTGCTCGAAATTTGGCCACCATCCATGCTCCTTCAATCTTGCTTGGATGTCCTCATTAATAAGATCTGTCTTTATTGCTATTTTCGCGCGCATCGGTTATTCCTTAATTATTTTCTTGTTGGGCTGTTAATATGCATCCCACTTTCCGTTATTTGCCCAAAGATAAGAGCTAATCCATCTTCTGCCATCTTTTGGTTTTTTAATCTTAAGACACAAAAGCATAGGTGGAAAATCAAAAAACCTGACAGCCCTCCCCCCTCAGAACTGTTAGGTCTTTCTTTCCTTACGCCTTCTTAAACTCCACGTTCCTCAACACCTTCTTAAACTCCTTGCCAGGCGTAAACCGGGGGAGCAGGTTCGTGACGTTTTTGGCGGTCACATCGTCGGCGTTGGCTTCACCTTCGCCGGAGTTCCGTAACCAGAACGTGCCAAAATCGCCCAACTCCACGATGTTTCCGGCGGCGAGTTGCGCGGGCACCGTGTTCAAAAAGGCCTCGATAGAGGCCATCACATCCGTGCTACTCAACGTGGAATTATCCGCGATGAGTTTCGCAATGTCCCGCAACGTCAAACGTCCTGTAGAAACAATGGATGGATAGAACTTGCCCGGATTTGTCCGGTCGCCTGGATTGGCTCTTTGAACAACATTGTACTTAACAGTCATAATCTTGCTCCTTACTGCAATGCAATATGTTGTTTGTGAGGCCGCCCGGAGAGTCCCCCGGTTTGCCCCTGTGTTGGGAAAATTATAAAGGAGAAATTAAGAATGCGCTATTCGCAATAGCCCCTGATTCACTGCCGATACTTCCTCACCAACCGCTGAATCGTCCCCCAACTCCGGGTCGTAGCCGGGCCATTTAACAACTTCTCCAAAAACGGCGTCGGATCACCCGGACTGCTCATCACTTTACGGCTGACACTGAGTACGACCTGAGAGGTCACCCGGACGATTTCCACATCCCCGCGCGGGGAACGTTGGGCGACTGAGAGGCTCGCCAACCCGTCGGGGGCCAGGAAAGACGCCAGGGGCATCCCTTCCGGGGGCAGGTTCGCGAACGGGTCTGTGTCCACGCATTCGATCAGATGGGGAAGGGAGGCGATGAACGCCGGTTCCATCATCCCGCATTCCTCTCGGAGCGTGTCACACGCGCGGGCGACCGTGTCCCGCGCGGCTTGTTCCGTGTCTCCCGAAAATATCACCGTGCCGTTGGTTTGGAAGGATTGGGCGAACGCCGCGCCTGCCCCGGTAAATGCCGCTTCCAACTGCGCGCGGGTGGGGCTTTTGGGGTGTCCGAGGTTGACGTTGCGGAAGAAGGCGACGAAATAGGGGGTCATGCAAGCACCCCCGCCTCCCGGAGCAACCGCCGCAACACGGCAGGCTTGTAGGGCGTGTCTTTCCGGTTATTCGTCCGCATCCCCAAATAAAAGTTGTGCATCAATGTGATGATTGGGCGATACTTTAGGAGCGTGCGGACGAGTTGCGGGTCCATTTTCAGCAGACCGCGGGCCTGCACCGCTTCCAGGTGGGTCAGGAAGATCAGAATCCGGTCTTCGATCCCCACTTCCGCGCCGATGCCGTAAGCGTCCAGCAGGCGGGTTTTGTCTTCGTCCGAAAGCTGGCGGTATTTTTGATAGATGGAATACTCCAAACTCCGGATCAATTCGCCGTAATCGTAAAGGGTGTTGCGCTTGAGGAACGCGGATTCGGCAGGGGAAAGGGCAAAACTTTTGTCCAGTGCCAGGCCGAAGTCGGTTAAGTACGCACGCTGGCCGTCCGTCATCACGTTGGAAAGATGCAGATCGAGGTGAATGATCCCGTTTTTCCGCAGAAAGGCGATGGTGGCAAACATATCTTCGAGAATATGCCCGACTTTTTTGGGGTTTTCTAGCAACCAGGGGCTGGCAGTAAAGGGAAGATGCTCTAAAAACAGGAGCGCTTCATACGGGGCATTGGCTCTGTCGAGCATGTACTGGCCGATGCGGGCATCGCCGCCCCAATATTCCACATACCGTTGGTGGCGTTCCATGTCCACCGCTTCATGGGGGCCGGTGTACGGGACAAGGCGGGAGTGATACATCAATGGAAAATTCTCTATCGCCCCTTCCAGCACCCAGTTCGTGGTTTTGATGTGCGTGACGAGTTCCCGAAACACCCCAAACCCCACCGACCCCACGCCGTAGTTGTAGAACATGGGCAAGTCGTACAGGTTTTGGGTGGAAAACGGGTTCGCAAATTCAATCTCTGTGACCGGAATCCGTTTTACGAACACTTTGGACTGCCCCACCTGAATCGTGCAGGTCTTCCCCCAACTGATCATCGGCGACGGGTCGTTGAACAGCGTGACCAATTGCGCGGTGTCCATCTGCGCGAGGCGGGTGCTCAAGTGTAAGTAGGTTTTTTGACGTTGGGATAAAGGGGGTTGGGTCATTTCAGTGCCTGATCATACTCCATTTTTTTCTCTGTATGCTGAATTCAAAGGTTCCCCGATACCCCCGCCCCCTTCGACTACGCAAAGCCTCCGCTCAGGGTGCTACCAGGAACCCTCACCCTCCCTCTCTCCCCTTATTTACCTTCTCTACCTTATTTACCCTATTTACCTTATTTACCCTATTTACCTTATTTACCCTATTTACCTTATCTACCTTCCCTCCCCCCCCCCCCCCCCCCCCCCCCCCCCCCCCCCCCCCCCCCCCCCCACCCCCCCCCCC
>JABWBV010000339.1 GCA_013359445.1 Anaerolineales bacterium
CCAAACCCCAACATGGACGGGCGGAACAAATCCACCCCAATCACATACTCCGCCCCCATTGCCCGCACCGCCCGCACGGGCAAATTGTTCGACACCCCCCCATCCCCATACCTCCGCCCGTTGATCGTCACCGGAACCACAAACCCCGGCACGGCACAACTCGCCACCACCGCCGGAGCCACCCGCCCCTCGCAAAAAACATGCGGCTCCCCCGTCTCCAAATCCGTCGCCTGCACCACAAAAGGGATTTTCAAATCCGCAAACGTCAAATCGCCCACCAACCCAATCAAAAACTTCTCCAATTTATCGAAAGACACAAACCCATCCCGTGACCAGACCGGACGCGCCACCCGCCCCCACCCGATCTGCAACGCAATCGCCCGCACCTCCGCCAGATTCAACCCCGCACAGAACGCCGCCCCCAAAATCGACCCCGCCGACACCCCCGCCACATAATCCACCGGAATCCCCGCCCGTTCCAGCGCCGTCAACACCCCAATGTGGGTAGGCGCGCGCGCAATCCCCCCACTCAAAGCGAGGCCAATACGTTTAGGGTGTAGGGAAGCCATACGGGGGAAGTTTGTTCGTTTGTTTGTTGGTTAGTTTTTGGGCTATTATTAACCAACAAACAAACCATCCAACCAATCCACCAATCACCAATTCCCCTTACCCCTTCTTCAACTTCTCCACCAACGCAATATAATCTTGCATCGCCTTATCTTTGGGATAATTCTTGAGCTTTTCCCGCGCATCATACTTGGCGCGACCCACAAAATCAGCCATGCCAGGGCGACTGCCGGTAACATTCCCAGCCGTCGCTTGTTTGTACAACGCATACAGGCGGATCAGCGTCGTGTTATCCGGCTTTTTGGGCAATTTTTGCGCCTCTTGGGCGGCAGTTTCAAAACGGGCTTGTAAATCATCAGACATGGGGACTCCTGAAAAAAATTCCCACATATTCCCTCTGTTCCCATAAGTTCCCTTGTGCAAAACTCATCGGAACTTGTAGGATTGGGGGAGAAATGGGGTAAATTAGGCTAAAATGCTCAGACCCTAAAGGTTTTTCTCGATGAATTCGGGAACTCATTTGCAAATGACGCATCTTTTTACAGGATCGTCTCTTGCAAACAAAACCTTTAGGGTCTGGCCTGAGTAGTTACGCGAAAAGTTCCTATAAACGCCTCCGCACGCCCCCAAGTAATCGTCTAAAAATAACTTCCCCTTTTGCTCGGTGGGGATTGCCAAATCCCACCCTGCCGGATTTGGCAATCCGGCAAGAGCAAGGAAGTAATTTCTGGATGTTCACTAAATGCCTCCCCCGAAGGAAACTGGAACGCATAGGAAATAGGGAAACATCATTCATACAACACCCCCGCCACCATATCCAGGGTTTCTTTAAACTTACGGGCAAGGGGAGAATCATCGGGAAGGGGTTCGGAGATTTCGCGGACGGGGACATCCACAAGGATTGCCCCCTCGTGGTATTCCGTCGTCCCGCCCAGGCTGTGGAGCCAATCAATCAAAAAACGGTTTTCGGGGAGCACAGTGCCGCGCAAGGTTTTTACCCCCAGATCACGGGCCAGCAGATAAAGTAACGCAACCAGGATCGTCCCCAATCCTTTGCGCTGGTAGCGATCTAGTACCGTGATCGCCGCTTCAGCAATATCCGGATCATCGCGGGTGCGGACAAACCGCGCCACCCCCAGCCCTGGAACTTCCGGGTCATCCGGGTTGATCGCCCCCCAGGCGACATGATTGATTTGATCGACTTCCGTAAAAAAGCGCAATTCTTCTTCGCTCAGGTGGTTGACAGGCGAGAAAAAGCGCAGGTAACGGGACTGCGGCGAGAGCATTTCCAGCCCTTCCTGAAGCCGTTCTTTATCCGCAGGCGTGATCGGGCGGAATAAGGCGGGCGTGCCGTCTAGAAGCGGAAGGGTAAAGGAGGGGAGGAGGTGCTTCAAGGATGACATGGCTAGGGGGGATTTATGGGATTTGGGGGGAACGCATAGGAACATCGGCTTGGGTTCCTACGAATTCCCATGAATTCCCACAAGTTCCAAAATTACCGATTCCGCCCATACTTCTCGTGCGACGACACCCAATCCGACGAGGAGATCGCCGCCGCGAGCGAAAGTTCCCCCGCCAACACCACCCCCGCCACGATTTCGGCGAACTTGTTCACCTTCCCTTTCCCCACACAGCCAAGCAAATCCAGACATTCGCGCTGGGTTGCCAGCCCTGTACCCCCGCCGTACGTAGCCACGATCAGGGAGGGAATGGTGATGGAGATGTACAAGTCCTTTTCCGGGGTCAGTTCGGCGTAGATCACGCCCGCGGAAGATTCGGCCACGTTGGCGACATCCTGCCCGGTGGCGATAAACATGGCCGTTATGGCGTTAGCAGAGTGCAGACCGTTGTTGTTCGCCCCGGAGAGGATCGCCCCAACGTTGGCAATCCCGCCGTGGTAGACCAGTTTTTCGGGTTCCACACGCATGTGTTGGATCAGCACATCGCGTTTAACCACCGCCTCCGCCGTGACGCGTTTGCCGCGCGTCCGCATGATGTTGACCTGGGAGGCCTTTTTGTCGGTGGCGAAATTCGATTCGAGAAAGAAATTGGTGATGCCCTGATAGTGATCGAGCACCCAACTGCACGCGGCAAAAGTGGCCCGCCCCACCATGTTTTGCCCGGCCGCGTCGCCCGTGCTGTAATTGAAACGCAGGAAGACGAATTTGTTGGACAGGTAGGGGTCAATGTATTGCAGTTTGGCGACGCTGGAGGTGGCTTCGGCTTCCTCGCGGATTTTTTCCATAATTTCGGGTTGGTTGATCCATTTCAGAAATTCCCGTCCCTGCCGCGCATCTTCAAAAACGAAGACAGGCGCCCGTTGCATGGCATCGGCCACCACGGTCACTTTGGCCCCTCCGCACAGGTTGAGCAATTTGATGCCCCGGTTGTAGGAAGCCACGAGTGTGCCTTCGGTGGTGGCAAGCGGGATGAGAAAATCGCCCTGCGCGTGTTCGCCGTGCAGGGTGAGGGGGCCAGCAAACCCGATGGGGATTTGAGCGACCCCGGTCAGGTTTTCGATATTCCCCCGCGTTTTGTCGGGGTCGAAGGAGAAACGGGTCAGGTGATCCAGTTTGGCCCCGGTGTAGTCTTCCACAAACTTTTGGCGGGCGCGGATAATTTCCGGGCTGTAATCATTTTCGTTGTCGCGGGGAATCCGCACGAGGTGTTCGTGATGTTCGGAGATCGAGTCTTCCACGTCAAAATGGAGTTTGCCAAAGCCTTTGGTTTTGAAAGCCAGGTCCAGTTTGTGTTTGCCCAACGGGAGATGGGGAATTTTGGCCGTGATTTTGACGATTTTGCGGAGGGGAAAGTCGAGCGGCTGTTTATCGGTGATTTCGTAGGGGGTGCGGGTTTCGCCATTGCCCAGGTCGAGCACAAGGGCGGGGAAGGGGATTTCCCGATCATCAATTTTGACGTGGCTTAGCCCGGTCAGCACGACATCGCTTAACCGGTTTTTGACTGAAAAAGTGACGCCTTCGACATCGTTTTCTAAACTTCCAAACGTGTAGAGCCGTTTAAGGAGCATGGTGGGAATAAGCATGAGGACCTCCAGAAGTTGTGCGGGATGAGACCAGGCGTTAGGGCCGCCTGGCTTTATTCATAATGGGCTTTTAAGTGTGCCACGGGTAACACAATTTGTCCCTCTTCCGTGTGGCCGACCAGGCAGACATTCTCGGGCTTTGTGCCTGCCAGCCAGGCGGTGTACGCCGCCACCCACGCGTCCAATTCATCTGGCGCGTACAGCCCGTCCAGCGGCAAAATGCCCTGAAGCAAGCGGTGGCGGGTAATTTCTTCAAAGATGTACATGGGGTTGGAAACTTTGAGTTGGTTGAGATATAGCACCAACTGCCGTTGAATCCGGCCTTCCAGCGTGTGTTTGGGAAAAGGAATCCGCTCTAACAAGGCGGCATAGGCCGCATGGGGGTAAACTTCCAAAACCTGACAAGCCTCCGTTTCTCCAATTGCGAAGGGGGTAAAGCCTGCCTTTTTGATGCCGCGAAAAAGGTTGAACCCCATCTGCATCCAGCGGGAACAAACCTCCTCCTGATCGGGCGTACGCGGGATACTGATCCCCCGCGTGTGCAGTTCGTATTCAGCTACGCGGAACCCCTGCCACCGGCCCGCACGGGGGGGCGGCTCCAGCAATTGGCGCACCTCCCGCGCCGCCATTCTCCCCTGGTTGGGGCCTTGCGGCGCGTTCACCGCCACATAAGCACTCTGCTGTCCCCCCACAAACGCCAAAACCTCATCCATATGCCCCCGCCCCAACGCCAACAGGCTCAAATCACTGTCCAACGCAATATAAGTGAACGGTTTTTGCCCGGCAGTAGGATCAATGCCTATGAACGTAGTCTTGTCGAAAAGCATGACCCAAGTATATACTCCCCACGCTTGAAGAGCAAGCAATTTTTGAACGTATCCGAAAATTGTCCCTTCCCCTTGTTCGGCAATTTTCGGCATAGTACGTCATTTCCCAAACAAAAACTTCGTAACTGCTAGTCCGTCAAACCTGAAAATTTTGTTTGTAGTGACGACTTTAGTCGTGGTTTTGAGCGGTTGAAACCGCCACTACGAACCTAAGGGGCTGTAAAAGAATAATTTCGTAGATCGCTCCGGTGGGATTGCGCGGCAACTTGCCGACAATCCCACCGGGAGGAAGGCCCGGATTTGGCAATCCGGGGCGCGCGGAAAACGCGGACTTATACTTTTACAAGCCCTAAAAATGATTTTTGACAGTTTATTACTCACTACACCGTAAAGAAAGTTTTCCCAGATTTGTACACGTAACAAACTTCAGAAGACTTCCTTTACAAACCACTCACCATGAGTCAAGAGTAGAAAATTCGTAACCACTCAGGTCAAGACCCTAAAGGTTTTCTTTGCAAGAGAGGACCAGGTAAAAACAGGCTTTTCTTGCAAAAATTTCCCTGAATTCATCGAGAAAAACCTTTAGGGTCTGAGTAATTACGAAAATTCCGTTCTCTCTCTTTGCGTGCGCGGAATTACACCGGAATTCCGTGCGTAATTCCTAAATTTCCGAAGGTGCAACATGCTAAAAACAGATGATCCATTTTATGACAATCGCTTTATCCGGAATTGGGTTTTGGCTTCCATCCTGGCCCTGATTACCGGCACGTTAGTGAGTTGGTACTCCGCCCGTTGGGGGTTAGACCTGGCCGAACTGCTCAAAGCAGGGATGCGGACCTTTGTCCCCAATCAAGGCGTGGGCGAAGTCGTTTTAAGCCTCCCAGTCTATATTGTGACGACCACCAGCGTGGGGGCAATGGTGGGGGTGAGTATGGCCTTTGCCCAGTGGTTGGTTCTGCGAAAATGGGTGAACTGGGCAAAGGAATGGCTGGTTGCGAGCCTGCTGGGGGCCTTGCTCAGTTACGCGGGGATGGCCGCCCTCAACATCCTCGCCATTTTGCTTGATCCTGATCCCCGGCTGTTGAAAGCCATCGCCGATTCGGGCTTTTGGCTGGGTGCGATCATGGGGCTGGCCCAGTGGCGCGTGCTCCGCAAATACACGTCCTCCGCGTTTTGGTGGATTGTCGCCAGCGTAGGGCTGTGGGGCTTGGGATCCACGCTCAATCATTTGTGGGGGCAACAGGTGATTCGTTTCGTAAGCGGGTTGATGTCCTTGTTTTTGCGGCGCGGGTTGGGGCTTCGCGGCGCGGGCGCTTTGCGGCTTTTCACCATTGCCCAACTGGGACTGTGGACGGTGGCCGGTGCGATTGGCGGGGGCATTGCCGGAAAACTTCTCGCCTGGCTGATGCACAAACCTCTCAAAGAGTGAGTCGGGTGCGTCACCAATATTCGGTAACTCAAACATTTCAGGTGGCCCACCACGCCACCCGCGAACTCTGTGCCTGGTTGTGGACCCGCCCCGAAACCATCGATGTGCATTCCGTAGAAGATGACCCAGCCTATCAAAAACTAGATGTAGACCTCCTGTGGAGCACAGAAAAAGCCTCCTATCAAGTTGAAATTAAAGCAGATCGCCTGGGCCACCGCACCGGCAATTTGTTTTTTGAAACCATTAGCAACAAAGAAAAACAAACGCCAGGGTGTTTTCTCTATACGTCCGCCCATTTGTTCTTCTATTATTTTACAGAAAGTCGCAAACTCTATATTTTGCCCATGCCCGCCACGCGCACGTGGTTTCTTTCCCGTTTGGATCAATTCCCCGAACGAGAAACCACCACCCCCATTCCGGGGGGATATTACACCACTGTGGGGCGGCTGGTTTCCCTCGCGCTTCTTTGTCAGGAAGTAAAAGGCCTACACATAGTAACGATCCCAAAAGGGCTGGTGTTTTGAACAGTATGAAAAACGGTCACCCTAAAGCCAAACCCTTTCTCAAATGGGCGGGTGGGAAAACCCAACTGCTGGACGTCATCCAAACCCACTTGCCCGCCGAATTGATGCGGGGTGAAATCACCCGCTACATTGAGCCTTTTGCCGGAAGCGGGGCCGTCTTTTTTTATATCGCCGCACACTACCCCCTATCCGAATTAATCCTTTTGGATGGCAACGAAGAACTAATTCTAGCCTATCGCACGCTCAAAACCCGGTGCGAGCAGGTTGTGGTGGCCTTACAAAGCCTGCAAATGGACTACCACCAACTTCCCGCAGAAGATCAAAAAATTTTTTATTACAATCAACGCCGGAATTTTAACGAAAGCAAAGCCAACATAGATTTTGAGCACGAAAAACCGGGCCTTGCCGCGGTCAAACGTACGGCCCAACTGATTTTCCTCAACCGGACCTGTTACAACGGCCTTTTCCGGGTTAACTCCCGGGGGGCGTTTAATGTCCCGTTCGGCTCGTACAAAAACCCGACCATTTGCGACGCCGATAATTTGAACGCCGTGGGCGAGGTGCTTCAACGGGCCAAAATTGTCTGGGGAGATTTTGAGACCTGCCGGACATGGGTTCACGCCCAGACCTTTGTCTACTTCGATCCGCCGTACGGCATCAAGTTCGGCAGCAACTGGCAGGTCAGTACGCGCAGGCGGGATGTAAAGGATGGCCGGATCGAAGATGCCACGCGCCAGCCGGAGCAAGTGCGTGCGTTTCGCGATACATGGCAACTGGGCATTCACTCATATTTGGCTTATTTGCGGGACCGCCTTGTTCTTGCACGCGAACTGTTAACGGAAACTGGTTCGCTCTTTGTCCAAATCGGAGACGAGAATGTCCACCTCGTTCGATCCGTGTTGGATGAAGTCTTTGGCAGCGAAAACTGTTGTGGAGTTGTGACGTTCCAAAAGACGACCGGGCAAAGCAGCCCATTGGCGAAAACGAACGTGCTCACGAAGGTAGCAGACTATTTAGAAACTATCTCAAAACACCTAGCTGGAGCTGAGGCGGTGGACGCGCCGGTACCAAATCAATGCACAGGCCAGTTGGATTAGCCCTAGGTAGTTGAATGAGTTTTTATCGTAGCGGACAAGAATTGCT
>JABWBV010000340.1 GCA_013359445.1 Anaerolineales bacterium
GGAACTATTTTTCCTGCTCGGCAATTCGGGTCATAAGGCCCACAATCTACACTATGCCCACTTGGATCGGTATATCTTGACGGATTGTTTAATCCGTAAACGGTTTTGGCGAATGTGGGCCAGCTATTAAGATAACAATGTTTTCGTCTAAAAACTCTTTAGCAATACCTCTGTCATTCAAAAATATATTGGAATCATAAAGGTTGGTTTTGCAATATGGGCGATATAAATACTCGCGAATTCTTGTTGGAGAAAATTCTTCAACAAGCCCTCTTTCATGATTTCTTCGTAGATTTCGTGACCACTTGATAGCTGTATCTTTATGTTCGGAACTTTGAAGGCGAGACTTGTAAGTTTCTGATAAAAACAACATTTTCCGCGATAAGTTATCCACACGTAAATCAGTAGCCCATTCATCACGTGCTGTTACAACACCAATTTCAAATTTGCTAAATATCGTTTGCGCGGCTTTTGATGTGCCTTTTCCTGACTTTGACTCTTTCGATGTTATTTTGGGGAATTCATCCCAACTTTCTGTAGCTTGATTGATCCAACGGTTATTTTTATCTGGATGTAGTAAAGTGAAAGGAATATCTGTAAACTTATTGTCACGTAAGAAAGCTTTTTTCTCCTCTGCCTGAGCATAATCTTTTATAGCATGATAATAAATCCGACAGCCTTTAGCTCCGCTTTTTCTAACAAAAAAGTAGATAGCAACTCCAACTTGAATTTGATCACTGAAAATATTTCCACCTTCTTGCTTACGGCGTTCTCCGCTTGTTCTAGCATCTCCTTTCAGATCAAGAATATAAATTTCGTTGAACTCGTTGGCGACAGTTTTTCTAAAACCATCATAAATACTATCTCCAACAAAGGCATTATTAGAGACAAATACCAGCATCCCGTCTTTGTCTAATCGATCCGTAGACCAACGAATAAAACGAGTGTACATGTCATAAATTTTTGTTAGGTTTTGAGCCTTACTGTACTTGACATAAGAGTTTTTGATCCGTTCATCAACTTCAGGGTACTTTCTGTTTGGGTTTTCATCAGCATAATTGATTTGATGTGCGTTATACGGCGGGTTCCCCATCACCACCGAAATCTTCCTTGAATTCTGCTCCGTAATCCGCGCCGCGTTCTCGTCCGTAATGCCAAAAAAGTTCAACTGCTTCCCCGTATGGACAAAGCCCACGTTGTCCAGCGTATCCACAAAACAAATATGGTTGAACTCCTTGAATTTCCCTGTCCGTTGTTTGTACGTGTACTCGATATTGAGATTGGCGATGTAATAGGGCAGGATGGCGACCTCGTTGCAGTGAATTTCGTTGGCGTACTTGTATTCCAACTGGGCGAGCGGCAGCGTCTCAATCAACTCCGTGATAAATGTCCCCGTCCCGGTCGCGGGGTCCAAGATTTCCACGCCCCGGTCGCCCAACGTCTTCCCGAAGTGCTGGAACACCAAATGATCGGCACTTTCAATCATAAACCGCACAATTTCATCCGGCGTGTACACAATCCCCAACCGGTCCGCCGCCTTCGGGTTGTACGCCTTGTAAAAATTCTCATACAACGCCTTCAAAAACTTCTGCTTCTCGTGGTGGTCAGAAATCTGCGCGGCGCGAGCGTTGATGGTCTCATAATACGGCGCAATCTTCGCGTGGATGTTGCGCTTCGTCTCGCCCCGGTAAAACGTCCCCGCCACCTCCTGCAACTTCCGCGCAATCACATTCTCCCGGTGGAACTCCGCCTCATCGAACACCCGCATAAAAATATCTTCCGTCAACACATGCTGGATGACCATTTCCCGCGCATCCGCCATCTCCACCTTCGGATTAATCGCCGCCCGGCACAGTTCCAAAAACTCTTCTAACGCTTTGGCAAATTGACTGTTTACGGAATACTGAACACTGATCACTTCCCTCAACACGTCCGCCAATCCCCCCACCTCCTGACTAAACAACGCAATCGCCTTATGAAACTCCGTCACTTCCGGCGGCTGATAGCTGACAAACCGGGAAAGCACCGCGTCCAATCGTGCAGCCTCGCCGAAATCCGCCCGCATGACTTCCACCCCACTCTGGTACAACACTGCGGTTCGCGTATCCTCAAACAAAATGTTGAACCCCGGATACCCCCGTCCAAACTTTGTGCGGATTTCCGCCTCCAGATCATCTTTCTCATCCTTACTTTCCCAAAACCCCCAATCCTGGCGCAGAGAATCCTTCAACGCCCCGTCCGGGTACACCGTTTTCCCCAACCGTCCCATCACCCCAATTTCTGCCACCAACAGCAGACCCTTCCCCCGCGCGTAATGCTCCAATAAATCCTGAAACGGTTTTCGCAATGACGACTCATTGCGTGACCCGCCGTATTGGATAATCTTCTCGACTTTGTTATAGTATTGTTGGATGAGTTGAATGGACATAGGATTGATTTCTGATTGTAGATTGCTGATGAGTTAGCTAGATTTCTACGGTCAGACACCTGATACCTGACACCTGACACCCCCCAACTTTACCCCACTTTCCCGCTCCGTGCAACTCAAACCCCGCGCTGCTTAGGCCAGATTGGTTCAATCTCCAAGATTGAACCAATCTCTTATCACTCCCCCCTTCACACCGTCGCCGTCCCCTTCCCTGTCAACACCCCCTTCAACCCCTCCATCATCCCCAAATGCCGATTATCGTGGCCCATAAAATCAATGATCGCCCGGCGCGCATTGATAATGCGCTTGCGCGTGGTTTCGTCCATGTCCTGACCGTCTTGAAGTTGCATGAATAACACATCCACCTGCTCCGCCACTGCATCGGCGGCGGCGAGGGCGCGGCGGGCGTAGTCCAGGATAGCGTCTTTGTCGGGGAGCAGGATGTTTGCCGCGTCGCCTTCGAGCAGTTGGCCGGTTTGCTGTTCGCCTAACTGTGCGGGGTCGAGGTTCCAGCGGGCCGCGTACCCTTCCGTTTCCCACAGGTTCGGGGACACGCCCACTTGCGGCAGGCGGTCGGCGATGATGGCCTGTAAGTCGTCCGTCCAGCGGGCGAGATGCCAGAGGTGGAACCCGATGGAGGGCGTGTCGGCGTTGGCTTTCCACGCGACCTGTTCATCGGTGAGGCCTTCGACGAGTTTGAGGGCCAGTTGGTGAGGCACTTGATAAAAGGGGCTGATTTCGTGTCCGGTTGTGTATTCCATGAGGTACTCGCTATAAGGGGCTTGTTGACGCAAAGCCGCAAAACCGCAAAGGAATTTTAAGAAATCTTAGCGACTTCGCGATTTGGCGTCAAAGCAGGTTGTTCAAAATTACTCCTCGAAGAGATAGACGGTTCAGTGGGAATGTGACAAAATAAAGCGATTCAGCAAACCAGCAAACCAATCCACCAATCCACCAATCAACCAATCCCCATGACCCAATCTCCTCCCCTCCCCTTCCTCAACTGCCCCTGGTGCGATTCGCGGAATGCGAACGGCGCCCACAACTGCGCACAGTGCGGTGGCCCGCTCCCCCCGCCCGTCGGGAGTGACCCCGGCGAACAACCGCCCCCTCCGCCCCGCGCCCTGCCCAAAGGCTACCGTTCCCGTGTAATGTTTCGCAACACGCCCCTTTTGCTCATCGGAAGCATCTTTACCTTGATTGGCCTGCCGTTTGCCTGCATCTTTCCCATTGTTGGGGTGGCGACGGGCCTGCTTTTATTCGTCCTCATTGGCGGGTTAATTGGAGGCCTCTTTGTGGTGATTGGCCTCGCGATGGCTTATTCCGGCTACCGCACCGCGGAAGGGAAAATCCGCCCCTTCCAATTTGGCGTCCCTGCCAAAGGCACCGTCGTAGATGTCCATCAAGATACTTCGATTACCGTCAACGGGCGCTCACCGTATGCGGTCGTTTACCAGTTTGAAGTACACGGACGCGCCATGGAAGGCACCGTGCTCTCCTGGAAATACGCCCCCCAACTACAAGCCCCCGGCAACGTCGTCTGGGTGCTGTATATGCAAGATGACCCCACCCAAAACGTCATCTACCCGCCGGTGGTGTAATCTACATGGATGACTGTTGAAACTCTGACGCGAAGCCGCAAAGATTCTTTTATTTATCTTCGCGGCTTCGCGATTTTGCGTCAAAATGGCTTCCTATCAATCTATGTGCTCATGCCTCCATTTGTGTTCCATTGAAATCAGGACAATCCCTTGAAGAAAACATACCTCATTCTTTTTCTTTCCTTGACCCTCGCGGGATGTGCCCTCGTCGCCCCGGAACCCACCGCGACCCCGGTTCCCACCAGCCTCCCCACCCCCGAACCCTCCCCCACCCCCGAATGGGAACGCCCCGGCTGGACGCTCATCTGGCACGACGAATTTGAAGGCGACACGCTCAACCTCGACAACTGGACCTTCGACATCGGCGGGAACGGCTGGGGCAATCAGGAAGCACAAGCCTACACCAACCGCCCCGAAAACGTCCGCCTCGAAAATGGAATGCTCGTCATCGAAGCCCGCGAGGAGCCGGAGATGTTCGCCGGAAAAGATTATTCCTCCGCCCGCCTCAAAACCCAGGGTTTGCAGGAATTCCAATACGGACGCATCGAAGCGCGGCTCAAACTCCCCTACGGACAGGGCATCTGGCCCGCGTTTTGGATGTTGGGCAACGACATTTACAAAAAAGCCTGGCCGGACTCCGGCGAAATTGACATCCTGGAATTCGTCGGCAAAGAACCCGCGACGGTGTACGCGACCGTGCATGGCCCCGGTTATTCCGGGGGGGATGGCGTTGGCTCGTGGCGCATCGTCGGGGAAGACACCCTCCGCAACGACTTCCACGTGTACGCCATCGAATGGGAAGAAGATGAAATCCGCTGGTATTTTGACGATCAGCAGTATTTCCAAATCACGCCCGATCAAGTCCCAGGCGAGTGGGCGTTTGACCATCCATTTTTCCTCATCCTGAACCTCGCGGTGGGCGGACGCTGGCCGGGATACCCCGACGACACGACCGTGTTTCCCCAATTTTTGTTGGTGGACTACGTTCGGGTGTACCAGTTCCCCTCTGCGGGCGCGGATTTTCCGGTGCAGGGCACGGTGCTCTTACAGGATGGCGCGTGCTGTGTGGGTGGTCCTGTGGATCAGCCCGTTCTCATCACCGCCGCGTTTGAAGCAAAAAGTCCATCCGGCGAAGTCGTGCAGATGCGCTTCGCCGAACAGTGTCTTTCCCCCGCTGAAATGGACGCTCTGCCGTGGGAACCCCTGGCGGAGACGAAAGATTTTTCGTTCACCCCGACCGTGGCGAACTGGTTTGGCTTCACCGTGGGTGTGCAGTACCGCGACGAACAGGGCAACCTATCCGCGGTCATCTGCGACGACATCAGCGTCGAGGGAATGAACGAGAGTCGTTAACATCTCAAACTTATGACCCCGAAAACATCCCCCGCGCTCAAACTTTTCCTCATTGCCATGCTGGTGGCTCTGCCATGCAGTTTCCTCGCGATTCTGACTGCCCCCTTACACAGCCCGTTTTTGCTCCAGCCCTACTGCCCGGAAGGCACGACACTCTCAACGGCGTGGGACCGTGCCAGTCACCAAGACCCGACTGAGACTACCCTGTTTGTATCCTGCGTGGCCCCGGACGGAACGGGCGCACCGCTACCCGGTTCGCTCGCGGGGCCGCTGTTCCGGGTGTATTTCCCCTTTTTCGTAGGTGTGATTCTACTGCTCCAAATTGGGCACCGTTGGTGGAAAACGCGACGGTCCGCAGGAACACCCGAATAATCAACCCAACGCCCCCCTTCGGACGTCTGCCCATGTCCTGACGCCTTCCGAGGTCTGGCTTATCCAATCTCTTTCATAACCAACCCCTTGAAAAACCACTCCCTCTTTACCGCCCTCAAAAGCCTGCGCGGCAACCCGCGCGGGTGTGTGTACCCCGAACCGTTGTGGGGTATCCCGTTCCACCTCTACTCCCCCTACGTTTCGATTTACATGCTCGCCGTCGGCCTGACAGATAAAGACATCGGCCTGATCCTGAGCGTCAGTTGGGGCTTTCAAATCCTGCTCGCCCTCCTCAGTGGGGCCGTGACCGACAAACTTGGCCGCCGCCGCACCACGCTCATTTTCGATATCCTCTGCTGGACGATTCCCTCCCTGATCTCCGCGGTCGCCCTCAACTTCTGGTATTTCCTCGCGGCGGGCATCATCAACAGCATGTGGCGCATCACCCACAACTCGTGGACGTGCCTGCTCGTGGAGGACGCCGAACCCCGGCAGTTGGTGGACATTTACACGTGGATTTACATCGCCAACCTGATCGTGGGTTTTATCGCGCCGCTCGCGGGGGTGCTGATCGCCCAATTCACCCTGGTGCCGACGGTGCGCGGGTTGTACTTCTTCGCCGCATTCATGTTCACCCTCAAAGCGGTCGTCACCTACTGGATGACCGAAGAGACCGGGCAGGGCAAAATTCGGATGGAAGAGACGCGTCACCAGCACGTTTTCCACATCCTGAACGGGTACGGGAGCGTGTTCCAAACGTTGATCCGCACCCCGCGCACGCTGTACACCGCCGGGATCATGCTCATCATCAGCATCACCAGCCTGATCAGCGGCAGTTTCTGGGGCATCCTTGTGACCGAGAAACTGCACCTCCCGGAGGAGATGATTGCCGTTTTCCCCTTCATCAAATCGGCCATCATGCTGGCCTTCTTTTTCTTCGTCATGCCGCACATGAAAAAGCTACACTTTAAGTTGCCGATGGTGGTCGGGTTCCTGGGCTATGTGGTCAGCCAAATTGTGCTACTCACCGCTCCCGAACAGGGGTTTGCCATCCTTGTGGTGAGCGTGCTGTTGGAAGCGTGCAGTATCGCCGCTGTCAACCCGCTCGTGGATCAATTGGCTGTGCTGACGATTGAGGCGCGGGAGCGCGCCCGCATCCAATCCATTCTGTACATGGGCATCATCCTGCTCACCTCGCCATTTGGCTGGATCGCCGGGAATTTGTCCGAGATCAACAAAGATTTCCCGTTCCTCCTGAACATTGGCCTGTTTGTCGTCGGTGCGGTGCTGGCGTATATTGCCGGGTCACAGAAGACGTTTTCCCCTCAGCCGGAGCCGGTCGCGGGGTAAAAACGATTTTTAACGCAAAGCCGCGAAGGGGCAAAGATGCAAAGAAATTTCGTAACTACTCAGGCCAGACCCTAAAGGTTTTGTTTGCAAGAGACGATCATGGAAAAAGGTGCGCCATTTGCAAATGCGTTCCCGAATTCATCGAGAAAAACCTTTAGGGTCTGAGCAGTTACTAAATTTCAATAGATCACAGATGTAGCGCAAGATTGCATCTTGCGTGCCGCAAATTGCAAATTTGCGCTACATTAGGAACCTGTGATTTACTGAATTTAGCCGGTTTAAGCTCCTTTGCGCCTTTGTTTCTTTGCGACTTTGCGTTTAAAATGATCTCCTATGCGTTACATCATCACCGATCTTGAAGCCACCTGCTGGGAAAATGTCCGCGCCCCCGAACGGATGGAAATCATCGAAATTGGCGCGGTCGCCC
>JABWBV010000341.1 GCA_013359445.1 Anaerolineales bacterium
TGGGTGAGCAGTTTATATCAACCTTACCCTTATGACGCAAATGATGGGCGCGAGGACCTTTCCGCCAGCGGCTCAAGAGCGCTGCGGGGCGGCTCGTGGGGCTACTACGATGACAACGTCCGTTCAGCCAGCCGCGACGGGGTCGATCCTACGTATGCCAACGGCAGCGTCGGTTTTCGTTGCTCCCTCTCACATCCATAGTCCTGAAATGCTGGTTTCTGAAATTCTGAAAAACTGAAGCGGGGGGTCTGGGGGGCGTAGCCCCCCAGCGTTTTTGAAATGGGCAAACAATACTTCTCTCTCTACGAATCGGTCTACAACCCCATTAACATCTGGTGGGCGTATAAAAACGCGGCAAGAGGCAAGCGTTACGCGCCGGCCGTCGCCGCCTTCGAATACGACCTTGAAAAGAACCTGATCGAGATCGAGGATGAATTAAGGGAGGAAACCTACCAACCCGGCGGCTACCATAGTTTCGAAATAGACAAACCCAAAAGGAGGTTGGTCAACGCCGCGCCGTTCCGCGACCGCGTGGTTCATCACGCGCTCATGAACATCATCGAGCCGTTATTCGAGCGGCAGTTCATCTTCGATAGTTACGCCAACCGCAAGGGCAAAGGCGTACATGCCGCGCTCGGAACCGACGATAATCTCGGAGCCGGGCAGGCCGTCCAGGTCTGCAAGGGCGACCGAGCCGATGTACTCGCGCCCGACGCCCGTCCCCAGCGCGGGGAAGTCAATCCGCTGGATGATCGGGTCCCCGTCACCGGTGTCGCCGCCATCGCCGCGGAAGATGAAGATCGCGTTGCCAAACCCGCCGGGGGCGAAGGTGTCGGACGGGGCGACGATCTCGGTCAGGCCGTCGCCGTCAATGTCGCCTGCCGCGATGCCCATCAACATGCCCGCGGGGGTGCCAAACGCGCCGGTGGAACCAGCCGGGGTGTCATCCCACCATTCGGCGATGGGTTGGTAGGGGACGGCGGGCTGGTTGGAGGCGAACGCGTCCAGGCGCATGGTCGCCAAGTTGTGGACGCGGATGGTGTGCGGGCCATCGGCCAACCCGGTGTAGTGCCGGGCATACGTTTGTTCGCTGTATGGATAGTCAAAGTCGGCAGTTTCGATGAACTGTCCGTCAATGAACACGTCCATCGAGGTGGTGTTGTTTCGCGTGAGACCGTAGATCGTGACCGAGTTGCCAATGAACGAATACCACACGCCCGCCGCACTATTGGGTAGGCCCGAAGCGAAAAAGTCGCCGTTAATCGCGTTCGCGTTCACCGCATCCACGCCGGATTTGTTGAAGTGCAACCGGCTGACGGGTTCACCCTTTTTCACATTGACAATCTCATTGGACATCTCTGTGCCGTCCCATACATCAATATAATCGAAAAGGATGACCGTCCCCGTGCTGGGCGGGATCGAGGTATCCAGCACCGTTATGCTGATGGTGTGCGTCCCGGTGATCAGATTCCCAAACTGAAATTCCATCGGGCGGCCAATGACTGAATTGTACGTATTCACCGTCCCGTAACTGACGCCGTCAATAAACACTTCGGCCAGCCCGCCACTCGTTCGTCCCGTGAAACCGAGCGCCACCCAACGCCCCTCAAACGTGAGGCTGATCGAGTCGTTGAGTGTCTGCGATTCCACGTTGCCAACATCGCTGGTGGTGGGCTGGGTCGCTGTGTTGCGGGACCAGGTGTTTTTGCGTAGCATAAAGGGATACCCGTTGTACAGCAACGCCGGGTGATCTTCTTCGTAGCGCACGATGCCGGGTTCGACAGGGGGAACGTACCCCGGTTCGATGGCAGGCGTGATGAACGCATCGGTATTGGGTTCGTCAAAGTAATTGGTGATCCGCATGACGTGCGGGCCAGCGCCCAGCCCGTCGAAGGACAACGTGCGGGAAATGGACGTGCTGTTGTACATCCACAAGTTGTCCTGCCAGACCCCATCAATGTACACACTCGTGCGGAAGCCATCCCCGTTTGCAAGGCCCAAAAAGGTGACGGAATCCCCCGTGAACGGGAACCAGACCGAACTGCTGTTGTGCCCACCATCTTCCATGTATGTGCCCCCGCTCGCGTTCGCATCCACAACGGTCACCGTGTCCCCGCTCTTCCAGATGCGTGGGCTATCCTGCTCCACCAGCCCATCGGCGTAGAGTGTCCCGTCCCAGGTGTCAATAAAGTCCAGCCGCACCTGAAAATTCGTCGCGTTGGGATGGCGCGTCCCCGTTACCACAATGTCCAGCGTGTGCGTGGTGTCGGTAAACCCATCAAACACATAACTCTTGACCCCATTATCCCGTGCAAACGTATCCACCAACCCCTGACTGATGCCGTCCACAAAGACTTCGGCCTGCCCCCCGCTTTGCGCGGTCACAAAACCAATGTGTACCCATGTCCCGTCAAACACCAGCGTCGCTTTTTCGTTCGCCGCGTCGGCCCAGGTGTGGTCACTGTTGCTGGAGCGGATCGTCGTCACACCGCTGACCACCGTCCAAATGCCGGTATAGGTGATGGCGGAGTTGGTATCTTCCGTGCGGGTGATGGCGAAGGTGGAGGAAATGGAATTAGGAATTGGGAATTGGGAATTAGGAATTAGTTCATCCTGATTCCCGTTTCCTACTTCCTGATTCCCTGCCCCCATCGTATCCGTGATGATCGCGGGGGTGAGAATCTCCGTCGTAATCACCGTTGTCACCGTCACCGCACCCGGCGCGACAATCACGGGTTCGACCGCGTGGCTGATCCCGACCGTTTGCCCGACCCCGAGATAGCCGTATCCCGACCCGTCAGGGATCAGGTCCCCGGACGGGTTACGTAACGCGACCGTGATCGTGTACACGCCCGTTTCCCAGCCCGAGGTGTCCACCGTGCCGAGCGCGTAATTGCGCGGGGACCCGACCAGGATCGTGACCGGATACTCGTCCGCGAACTGGACTCCGCCGGAGGGGTGCAGAATTTCGACGTCCGCGGTAGCGGGTTGGAGGATGTTGGCATTGTTTGCCACGCCAATCGAAAGGTCGGTGGAACTCACGCCCGTTTCCACGAACGACGGGTCGGGGGTGACGGCGGTTAGTTGCACAAACTTGTCCACGGCGTTCAGAAGCGCGTCCGCACTGTCGGAGATGGCGGGGTGATCGGCAACGGTGGTCGTCGCGGACAGGTCGAGGAGGTCAATGGTGGGGGAACTGGCCGGGAATTCGTAGGAACTCGTTTCGCCGGGATTCACCGTCAGGTTGAACGTTTGGACGCCGGAGGGCAGGGTGATGGTCAGGTGGTAGGTCGTCGCCAGCGAGCCTAAATTCTCCAGGTTGAGCGTGTAGGTCACGGGTTGATTGAGCAGGGCGGCATTGTAGTAGGGTGTCCAGGTCAGGTCGGGCATGGATTCGCTCCACGCGCAGACTTCGGCGTCCAGTGCCACGACCGCGTCACTCAGATTTTGCAGGTCGGTCAGTATGTCCGCGTTTTCGGTGTGCGCGGCGAGTTCGTCGGCGACGGCAATCACCGCGTCGTCCTGAACGAGACCAGTCGAAATGCCGCTTGCGTACACCGCCACGTTATACGCGGCGTTCACCGCCTGATCCCGCAACGACAGGTTACAGTCCCCGTTCAAACACGAAGCCTCCAAATGCACCATCGCCAGGGCCAGCGCATCGAGCGCGGCAGACAGGCCGGGTTCGCCCAACGTGCAGGCGTTCGCGGCATTGTCCGAGGCGATGAAAACGGGTTCGGTGATGGGGCTGATGATCTGCGCGTCTACCACCGCGTATTGGGTGTAACTGCCGGGCGCGGGGCTACCGAGAATGATCGGGAAACGCGCCCCCAGCGGAATATCCGTGGTGCTGAGGGTGGCATTGAACGTTTGGGTTTCGCCCACTGCGAGGGTGACAGGGGCCGGAAGACCGGTGACGGAAGCGGTAATCGGCGGGAGGGAGGCGGAAACGGAGAAGGTGCCTGCGTTGTTCCCGACGTTGGTCATTTCGATGGAGAAGTCCGTACTGCTATCGGAGCCGAGGTAGATCGTATCGGGGGCGATGGTGACGAAGTTGAAGGGTTGGGAGGCCATCGTCCAGGGGATGGTGGCGTTTTCGGTCGTTTGCCCGTCGGAGAGTTGCACGTCCAGGTTGAACGCGGTTCCGGGCGCGGGCAGGGTGGGCGGGGATACGTACAGACCGACCTGGGCGCGTTCGTTCGGGCCGAGGGTGAAGTTGGTGGTGGTTTGCGGTTCGCCGTTGAGAATGAGCCATCCGGACGGTGCGCCGCTCACGCTCAGGGTGAGGGCTTTGCTTTGCCCGGACAGGTTCGCCACGTCCAGGCGGAAGGCGGCGTTCGGGACTTCGGTTTCGCCGTCGTTGGTCTGATTGGAGACCGCGTCGAACAACGCCGCGCCGACCGGGACGGTGAGGTGGGGTTCCGTTTCCCACGCCAGGGTCAGTTCCCCCGCGTCGGGCACGGTGACGGTCATTTCAAAGACCTCGAACGCGTCCGGGAAATCCCGCGCCTGTCCGACCACGGTCAGGGTGTATGCCCCCGGCAACGCGCCCGGTTTGGGCGTGATCTGCCCTACCAACGTCGTCTCGTCGAATGCCGCCACCCATCCCTCGGGCGCGTACACCCAGGCATCCACCAACCCGTCAAAGTTGGCCGAGGCCGAGAGATCGAACGTAAACGTTTCCCCCGGCAGGACAGAGCCGGAAGGCGGGGACGCGGACAGGTCAACCGTTGGCCCGCCACCCCCGCCGTTGTCATTCACTTCGAGGGTGCGCGCCGCCCAATCATCGCCCTCCAGCCTGTCGTGGTAGCCCATCAGCATGTCCGGCAAGGGAATCGGGGAAGAGTCGGGATAATTTTGGGTGAATTGTTCAATGCCGCAGTTGTCCACCGGGCAGAGGTAGGCGGGGAGGTAACGCCAGGAAAGGGTTTGCGGGCTGGGGCCGGGCGGACTCCAGCCGTCCAGACAATTCACCGGCGCACCCGGGTTGCCTTGCAGGGCCGGGACGACGGCTTTGACGATACAGGTCCAAAGTTTTTTGACCGATTCCTGAATTTCTCCGGCGTCCTTGAGAAGAAACGCGAAGTCCACCAAAACGGAAATCATCTCGTATTCCACCAGGCTCAAATGCAGACCGTTCTCGAAGACGCTGTCCACCATGCCCGTTTGCGGGTCCACTTCCCACCAGCCCAGGACGGGTTCGCCGTCAATCGTGACGGGGGAGGAGGGGATCAGGATAGATTTGCCTTCGATGAGCGCTTGTTTGGCGTAGGCGGTTGAGGCGGAATCGGGGAAGTAAAGCGAGAGCAGGTTCACGTCCGAGGGGGTGAGCCAGATCGGGGCGATGCCCTGCCCCCCCATTTCGTCGAAAATGCGGGAGATGGTGAGCGGGAATTCCCCGGTCAGCCGGTAAATGGCGTCCCCTTCAAAATACGATTCCCCGACCGCTTTCATCCATTGAGCGGTGAACGCGGCGGCCTGCGCCTGTCCGGGGCCGACGAGAATTTTCGCCTCGGTCGAGCGCAAGTCCATCGCGGTCAGCACCGAATCGTCGTGTTCCTGACTGCTCGCAATGATGATGCGCGGTTTTTCATACACCATGTTGACCCCCAGATTGTTTTCGATGTCCCGATTGGCAGGGTCGGCGAGTTTGGCAAACTCCAGCCCAGCGAGGGCGTACTGCTCGTTGCGGGCTTGAAGGTATTGCAAAAACATGTCCGAGAACGCCGCGGAACCTTCCGGGGTGTTCAAATCTTCGGGCAGGTTGTCGGCGGTGATGGCGGTAGCGATGACATCCCGCATGTTTTCGGTTTGCGCGCGTTCGGCGTATTGCAGATTGTTGACCTCGTTGGGCAGAAACCAACTGGCAAACAGATCGCTTCCCGTTGCGAACGGCGCGTTATCGTCGTTGGTCAGGGTCGGATTGCCCCCGTTCAGGCGCACATCCAGCCCGATCAAATCCTTCAACTCGCGGGTGAAGCTATCCGTCACCTGCCCGTTCGGCGCGGTGATGGTGACGTGCAACCATTCCGCGGTCGTAAAATGCGTGGCGAGCGGGAACGTGGTCAACAAATCCTGAAATTCGTCGCCAAAGTACATAAAATCATCCCCCCCGACGGCAAAGTAGGGCGTGTAGGTGTGGGTGATGTTCGTGTAAATGCCCCCCTGCACATCCGTGACCACCATATGCCCAAACGTGACCGCTTTTGACGCCAGTTCGGGCATGGCAAACGTCGCAGTGAGCGGGGTGAAGGTGTTCAGAAACACGCCGCCAATCGGGAACGAATTATATTGCTCCACTTCCAGCACAAAGGTCACTTGCTGGCGGGTGTTGGCGGGCAGTTCGGCAATCTGGTCGTTGGAACCCGGCGTGGCGAACACGTCCCCCGGTTGGGCGGTGGGGAATGACGGGTCGAGGTTCGTCCAGCCAGAACCGGGCAGGTACGCTTCCACCCACCAGTGATCGGCGACAAGCGCGAGCAGTTCGGGATCGTTAACCGGATCGCTGACGGGGGTTCCCGCGGGGATCGAACCTGCGAGGCCGGTTTGTGCGACCGCTCCTTGAGCGGCGAACATGCTCTCGATCAGCGTCTGTGCGTCGGCATTGGAGAGCGCCCCGTGCCGGTACCGCGCGGGGATGCCCGCCGCGCGCAACATCGCAATCAACAGGCTGGATTTGTCCGCCGAGTTGCCCGCTTCCCCCCACAGTGTGCCGCGCGTGCCGCGGAGCGACCCCGCGTAGGCTTCGTACCCCAGGCTTTGCACATACCCGAACAGGGCGAGCGCGTCCTGCCCGAACTCCGCCGATTTCCAGAGCATGTCCGCGTCGCGGGCGTTGGCGTCTACGGTCGGGAGGGTGAAGGCGGCGTCAATCCCGGTCGGGATCAGCACGGCGGGCGGGGCGGTGGCGGTGATGGGGTCGCCCCATTGTTCGGCGTTGGCCTGCGCGCCGGTGTCGAGGTTCACAAAGCCGGAACTCTGGGCGGGGGTTTGGAGGGAGATGGTGAGGGTGGTGCTCGCTTGCGGGGGCAGATCGGGGAGGGTCCAGGTGAGGGTGTTGCCCGCTTGGGTGGGGTTGCCGGAGGCGTCGAGCAGAGTCGTGCCGGCGGCGAGGGTGTCGGCGAGGGTGATCCCGCGCAAGGTGTTCACGTCGTCGGTGGCGATGAAGGCGGCGAGGAGGTCCACCGTTTCGGTTGCGGTCGCGCTGGCGGAAATTTCCGGGGCGCGGGTGGCGGGGAGGTTGTTGGTGAGGGTGAATTCGATCACCGTTTGCCCGGCGACGTAGGAGGACTGGACGCGGGAGAGGGCAATCGGTGATTGGGATAATGGGGAATTGTGAATAGGGAATTGTGAATTAGGAATTGGGAAGGCGGGTGTGTTGGCGAGGGCGGGGCTTAATGCGGTGACAAATTGGGAGAGGATAAAAAGAAAAGTGATGGCAGTGTACGCGATACGATGGGGGTAACGGGTTAATTTCATAGCTCACCTCGAGAGGGTTAAATAGTTGGATGACTTGAAATGAAAGTATATG
>JABWBV010000342.1 GCA_013359445.1 Anaerolineales bacterium
ATTAACATGGTTTATGGTGCCGTTTGTACAGGCAAACGCGTGATGACCTCGTCTTCCAGCCCGGGCGTCAGTTTGATGATGGAAGGGTTATCCTACATCGCAGGAACCGAAGTCCCGATGGTATTAATCGACGTGATGCGCGGCGGCCCGGGCCTGGGCAACATTGCCCCCGCACAAGCCGATTACAAACAGATTGTTCACGGGGGTGGGCACGGAGACTATTTCCCCATCGTTTTGGCGCCCGCCAGCGTCCAGGAAGCGATTGACCTCACGGTTCAAGCCTTCGAACTGGCCGAAAAATACCGCAACATTGTCATCGTGTTGACGGATGGCAATGTCGGGCAAATGATGGAACCCGCCGAACTCCCAGAAATGCGCCCCCTCCTCAAGGAAGTGCCAGCGTGGGCCACCAACGGCGCCGAAGATCGCCCACGTCGCATCCTTTCCTCCATTTACATTCAACCCAACGAAGAAGAAGTTACCAATATTCGTTTGATCCGGCGGCATGAAGAAATCCAGGCCAATGAAGTTCAGTACAAAGAATATTATCTGGAAGATGCCGAATACGTCGTCGTCGGGTTTGGCACAGCCGGACGTGTGGCCCTTTCCGCAGTGCGCGCGGCCCGGGCAGAAGGGATTCGTGTCGGGTTACTTCGCCCGATCACCCTCCGCCCCTTCCCCACCAAACCGCTGGCGAAACTAGCCGGGCAGACCCGCTCCTTTTTGGTCGTCGAGATGAACGCCGGGCAAATGATCGATGACGTTCGGTTGTCGGTCAACGGTCTGGCCCCGGTCGAATTCTATGGACGGATGGGGGGCGTAGTTCCGATGGCGGATGAAATTCTGGACGAGATCAAAAAAATGGCCTCCCAGCCCACCACTTTTCGCAATGGGCACGCCCGCAAAGAATGGTTGTCCCATCTCTCGGACCTGCATAAGAGCAAAAATTAAGGAGCGTGCAATGAATATTATGGACCCTCTTCCTGTCGATCAACTCGAAATCGTATATGACCGCCCGGATGCACTGGATAACATGGTTACCAGTTACTGCCCAGGGTGTACCCATGGGACCGCCCACAAACTAGTCGCGGAAGTCCTCGATGAAATGGACATCCGCGACCAGACGATTGGTGTGGCCTCGGTCGGTTGTTCGGTTTTTTCTTACAACTACTTTAATTGTGATTTTGTCGAAGCGGCACATGGTCGCGCCCCCGCCATGGCAACGGGCATCAAACGGGTTCTGCCCGAACGTTTTGTCTTCACCTATCAAGGGGATGGCGATTTGGCTTCGATTGGCATGGGGGAAATCGTTCACGCCGCCGCGCGCGGGGAAAACATCACCGTCATTTTTATCAACAATGCCATTTACGGGATGACAGGCGGGCAAATGGCCCCCACCACCCTGCCCGGGATGGTCACCACCTCGTCGCCCACCGGGCGTGATCCCCTCGCGACCGGGTATCCGATGCACGTGAGCGAATTGTTATCCACTTTGCAGGGCACCAGTTATATCGTCCGGCGGAGTATGCACGATGTTGCGAATATTCGGAAGGCGAAAAAAGCCATTCGCACGGCGTTTGAGGTACAGGCGCACGGTTTGGGCTTTTCACTTGTCGAACTGTTGTCCACATGCCCCACAAACTGGGGGTTGCAACCCCTTGCGGCTTGTCAATTCGTTTCGGATCGGATGATCCCGGCATTTCCGTTAGGTGATTATAAAGTGACCGAGGCGGTGAAAGCGTTGAAAGTGTAAGTTCCAAGGGTTTTCAGATCCGTTTCGTTGTTGGAGACGGGAGAAAATTTTGGAATTTCAGGAGCTTTTTTGCAGTTCAGGAGTGAGACATGCAAACAGATATTGTGATTTCAGGTTTTGGCGGTCAAGGGGTGTTGTTTGCCGGGCAAGTGTTAGCGTACGCGGCGATGGATACCGGGTTGAATGTCACCTGGATTCCCTCGTATGGCCCGGAAATGCGCGGGGGGACGGCGAATTGTACGGTGATTATTTCGAATGAAGAGATTGGCGCGCCGCTGGTGAAACACCCGATGGCGGTGATTGCCCTGAATCTGCCTTCATTGGATAAATATGAACCCATTGCGAGTGTGGGGGGGGTGATGGTGGTCAATTCATCGCTGGTCAATCGTGACATTCAGCGTAAGGATTTAAATGGCATTGGCATTCCTGTCAATGAAATTGCCGAGAGGTTGGGAGACAGGCGGCTGGCCAACATGGTGGCGATAGGGGCTTTACTGGGTGGGTTGGGACGGTGGAAACCCGGATTTCCGGTTCCGTCTTTGGAAGCAGTGATTCAGGCCCTGAAGAATCACCTGCCAGAACGACACCAAAAACTCATCCCAGCCAATGTGCAAGCACTCCATCAAGGGATGGCCTTTGTACTCGAACTTCCGGTGGCATAACGGGAAGTTCTCCCTGGGACCTGGGGGCAAACCGTAATCATTGGATCAGATAGAGGGAAAACCGTCCAACTCTTTATGCGCCCTATGATGGATTAAACTTCATAGGGCGCATTTGTTAAAATCTGGATAGGCTAAATCGCCTTGACACCCTGATCTCGTACTCTTACAATTTCCGCCTTGTTCAAACGCCTGCTTTCTCCGACCTTTTTCATTGCCCTGTTTTTGCTGGTGTATTTGGGGTATACCCTGGCTCAGGCGGAGGGTGACCCGCGCGTTTTTGCCACCCTGGGCGGGGGGTTTCAAAATGGCCTTCCTTTGGATGAAAGCAATCAGGGGTACGATGGGCAGTTTGCCTACTTCATCGCCCTTGATCCCAATCCCGAAGCACTGACTGGCAAATTAGATATTCCTGCCTACCGATACCAACGGATTTTATACCCCCTTGTTGCCCGACTGCTTGGCCTGGGGCAAGCCACGCTCATTCCGTGGACGTTGGTGTTGGTCAATGTCCTCGCGCATGTTGGGGCAACCGCCTTGCTCGAAAAGTGGCTCATCGCGCAAAAAATGAGTCGGTGGTATGCGCTCACTTACGCATTTTGGGCGGGGTTGGCGATGCCCGTGCGCGGAAACCTGACCGAACCGTTGTGTTATGCCCTGGTCGTCGCGGCGTTTTGGGCACAACAAAAAGATCGGCAGGGGTGGGCGGCCGGGTTTCTCGGGCTTGCCCTGTTTGCCAAAGAGACCGCGCTGTTTTTTCTCGCCGCGCAGGTGGCCGCCGCAATTTTTTCCCGCAATTGGAAACGCGCCGCGCTTTTTGCCTCCCCCCTGCTTCCTTTTGCCCTTTTTCAACTGTATCTGTATCGAGTTTTTGGGACCGTGGGACTCACGTCAGGTGGGTTTATGGCGACAGGCTTTGAAATCATCCCCTACATGGGGCTTTGGCGTGTCGCGGAAATCAACCTGACTGTGTTTATCGTTTTCTGTGTGATGTTTTTGCCTATGGTGGTTTTGCCAGATTTGTGGGCTTTGGCGGCTTCGCTTAAACGGCTATGGGGCCGTGATTTTTCGCCCCTGGTGTGGACCCTCGCGGCCAACGCCGCCATCATCCCTTTCACGCCCTATTCCACGTTTCGCGAACCCTTTGGCATGATCCGGTTTATCGATGGTTTAATCCTGGCAACCATACTTTTTGGAACCCACATTCGCTCAAAACGCGTCCTGAACTACGCTTTGTTTTGGTGCGCCGCTCTTGCACTCGTCGTGCGCTCATAATATGTCCAAACAAAAAACCTATGTCGTCTGGAAAGGCCGCCAACCCGGTATTTATTCATCCTGGGATGCCTGCAAAGCCCAAGTGGATGGCTACACCGGCGCGGTGTACAAATCCTTCGCTACTCGGATCGAAGCGGAAACCGCATACCGGAAATCCTCCACCGAATTCATCGGGCAAAGCACCCCTCGGATTCTGGCCCCCGCGGACTTTCGAACCCTGGGCATCCTCCACCCGGACGCTGTTGCCGTGGACGCCGCGTGCAGTGGGAGTCCCGGCCCGGTCGAGTACCGCGCCCGCCATCTGCAAACCGCCAAAATCCTGTTCCAACAAGGGCCATTTCCCGAAGGCACGAACAATGTGGGGGAATTCCTGGCAATTGTCCACGCCCTGGCCTATTTTCAAAACCTGCAAAGTGACGCCCCAATCTATTCAGACTCAGAAAACGCGCTGTTGTGGGTTCGCATCAAAAGGTGCCGGACAAAACTTCTGAGAACCACCCGCAACGTGGTCTTATTTGAGCGCATCGACCGCGCCGAAAAATGGTTGGCAGAAAACCGCTATCCCAACCCCCTCCTAAAGTGGAATACCCGCGAATGGGGCGAAATCCCGGCTGACTACGGGCGAAAATAGCCTTTTTCGGCCCCCTATCAAAGGAATACATGAAAAATGGGGATGAATTTTCCCACCAACCCTTGACCTCCCGACATTTTGTGGCAAAATAGCGAAGTTCTGAGCCAGGATGCCCCCCTCATCCTGGCTCAGAACGTTTAATATGGAAAACACAAGTTTATGCAAGAAGAACTCACGCTCCCCTCATCCCCATCAGCCCCCTCCCTACACGAAGCCATCGCCACGCGGCGAACCTTTGCCATCATTTCCCACCCGGATGCAGGCAAAACTACCCTGACCGAAAAACTCCTGTTGTATGGCAACGCCATTGATCTGGCAGGCAATGTGCGCGCCCGCCGCAATCAACGCTCCACCACCTCGGACTGGATGGAAATGGAGCGAGAACGCGGCATTTCCATCACCTCCACCATTCTTCAATTCCCTTATCAAAACTATATCCTCAATTTACTGGACACACCCGGCCACCAGGATTTTTCGGAAGATACCTACCGAACGTTGTCGGCAGTCGATAGCGCGGTTATGGTGATCGACGCGGCCAAAGGGATTGAACCGCAAACCCTGAAGTTGTTTGAAGTTTGCCGGAAGCGCGGCATCCCCATTTTCACTTTCATCAACAAAATGGATCGGCCTGCCCGCGACCCGTTGGAATTGCTGGATGAGATCCAAAAAGTTTTGGGGATGGAACCCGTTCCGATGAATTGGCCCCTGGGCGATGGGCCTCTTTTTCATGGGGTTTATGATCGGGCCACGAAGGGGGTCTATCTATTCGAACGTACCGAACGAAATGAGCGGATGGCCCCGGAAACTTTTGTGCCTCTGGAAAATTTGATAAAAACGAAAGCCCTTCCCCAGACGCGCGTCGATCAACTGCTTGAGTCCATTCATTTTTTGGACGAAGTAGGCGTGGTTTTTGAACACGAGCGCGTCTTGCACGAGGAACAAACCCCTGTGTTTTTTGGGAGTGCTTTAACCAATTTTGGCGTCCGCTTGTTTTTGGATGCTTTTGTGGCCTATGCCCCCGCACCTCAACCCTACCTCAGTGATATTGGCCTTATTTCTCCAGACCATGAGGATTTTTCCGGGTTTATCTTTAAAATGCAAGCCAACATGAACCCCAAACATCGCGACAGCGTCGCGTTTTTGCGAATTTGTTCGGGGCGCTTTGAGCGTGGGATGAACCTGACCCACGCGCAAACCGGGAAAAGTGTTCGGTTGGCCCGTCCTTACAAACTGTTCGCAAACGAGCGCGAAATTATCGAAGAAGCCTTTCCCGGCGACGTGTTAGGGCTTCCCAATAACGGGGAGTTTGCAATTGGCGACACCTTATGTGCAGGCGCCTTGTACCGTTTTGCCCCGATCCCCCGTTTTCAGCCCGAACATTTTGCCCTTTTGCGAAACACCGATTTAGGCAAACAAAAACAATTTTCCAAAGGGTTACAACAACTGGAAAGTGAAGGGGCTGTGCAAGTTCTGTACAACATCAACGCGTTTAAGCGGGAACCGATATTAGCAGTAGTGGGGCAGTTGCAATTTGATGTCGTTCAAGCCCGCTTGAAGGCGGAGTATAGCGTTCCGACTGAGTTAGAACGCTTGCCCCACGTACTTTTACGATGGGTAAAAGGCCCCGCCGCGGCGATTGAAAACTTGCCAAGCCGGAGCGATGTCATCCTCGCGCGGGATAGTCGCAACGAATGGGTGATCTTATTCAGCACGCCATTTTTACTGAAATATTACACCGAAAAATATCCAGAACTGACGTTTGTCGAAATTTTATAACCCCAGGCAATCTCGAAGTTTCCCCCAAAAAGGCACAGGGCGGTTATCCAACCGCCCTGTGCCTTTTTTGCGGGAAGATGAATGAACCTGCGCCGTAATCTTTCTGTTAGATTCTCGAACATCCGTGCGACATTGCATACGATATAATGCGCTCGATGTTTGTCCACCTTCACGCCCACTCAAATTACTCTTTTTTAGATGGCGTTCCCTCCCCGCGTGCCCTGGCCGAACGAGCCGCGCACCTGGGCATGCCCGCCCTCGCCCTTACCGACCATCACGGGCTAACGGGGGCGATAGAGTTTTACACCACTTGCCGCGACGTGGGAGTCCACCCCATCCTCGGCCTGGAAATCAGCGTGAATCACCCTTGGGGGTTGGGAAACTTGATCCTGTTGGCGAAAAATCTGGAAGGGTGGGGAAATCTGTGTCGCTTGAGCAGTCTCCTGCAAACCGCGCCCCATCGTGACCCGGCGCGTGGTCTGCCGTTCGAACCCATCGCGCAACACGCCACAGGGCTGATTTGCCTCACGGGCGGTCCGCGCGGGCTGTTGGACACCTTCATCGCTCGCCAGCAAAACGCCCACGCACACACCTGGCTTCGCCAACTGGCCGAAACTTTCCCCGATCACCTATACGTTGAACTCCAATCCCATCGCCCCGCAGATCGGGAACATGTCAACGCTGTGGCGACCCTGGCCGGGGAGCATCACCTACCCCTCGTCGCCACTCACAACGTGCATTTTCTCGCCCCGGAGCAAGCCCCCCTTCAACGCTTGCTCGCCTCGATCCGGCAAAACACCCCCCTCAAAACCCTTTCTCCCCATCATATCGCCCCGGAGACCGCTTTATTTGCCACCGCAGAGGAACTGGCCCCTCGTTTCGCCGCCTACCCCGAAGCACTTGCGAACACCCTGGAAATTGCCGCCCGCCTCTTTTTTGCCCAACACGACACCCGCACCCCCATGTTCATTGCGTTATTGTGGCTCATCATCAACATCAGTTGTGCCTATTGGCTGGTGGGGCCGTTGGGGGTGGGGGGATTGGCCTTGGCTAGTACAGTGGCGTTTACGGTGCAATCGGCCGTTTTACTCTACCTCAACCATCTGCGTCTGGATGGGCTAGATTGGCGCGATTTAGCCACAGGTGCCGGGCGAATTTTGCTGGCGGCGGCTGGCATGGGGGTGGTGATGTGGGGAATCGGCCGTTTTTTAACTGCTCCGTTACTCTTTTTGCCAGTGGCCGCCGCCGTTGGTGGCCTGGTTTACCTGCTATTGCACTTCCTCTTGGGTGGCCGCGAAATTCCCACACTGGTGGCACTTGTTCGTCGCCATCGAAGAGAGTGAACAGTTGGCAGTGAACAGTCAGCAGTGAGTGGCGAAGCCACACACAAACAATTGAACA
>JABWBV010000343.1 GCA_013359445.1 Anaerolineales bacterium
ATGTGATTGATAGATATCGCGGCGTTCGGTTTGGCGGTAGGGACCGTAAGGTCCGCCAATATCGGGACCCTCATCGTATTGAAGCCCCAACCAGCGTAAGCCATCCATGATCTCCTGCTCTGCACCGGGGACAGTGCGCTTTAGGTCGGTATCTTCGATGCGCAGGATGAATTGCCCGCCCGTCTTCCTGGCGAGCAGATAGTCGTACAAGGCGACACGCGCCGTACCGAGGTGCATATGTCCGGTCGGTGAGGGGGCGATGCGGGTACGAGCAGGTTTTATGGACAAGAGAAAACACTCCTAATTGATTTTTAAAATTCCAGGTCTTTGCGGCGCATAACAACGGATTCGACCAAGCCGATGCCGATCATCAAAGCGGTCAGACCGCTTCCACCGTAACTGATGAATGGTAACGGCAACCCGGAAACGGGCAACAAGTTGAGATTCATCCCAATGTTGACCGCGCCTTGAAAAAAGATCAACGTCGCAATCCCCAATGCCAGCATCGAGCCGGACACATCACGCGCCTTTTGCGCCGCACGGATGCAGCGCCAGATGATGATGGAAAGGGTCAGAATGATAAGGACACCGCCCACCATTCCGAATTCCTCTGAACTCGCCGCAAAAATAAAATCGGTATGGCGCACTTTCAGAAAACGGAGTTGCACCTGACTGGCCTGTCCGTATCCCTGCCCAAACAGCCCCCCAGACCCAATCGAAATCAACGCCTGGTTGATGTTGTATTCGTTGCCAAACCGCGCATCTGAGTTGGGAAAAAGGAAAGTGATGATGCGGTCTTGTTGGTATTGCTCTAAAAAGGGGAACGCGGCAAAGGACAAAAGCACCCCCAGGATGGCAAACAGAAACACGTAACGCATCGGTAACCCGCTGGCCCACAATTGGGTAAACCAAATCACCACAATGACGATGGACGTATCCAGATCGGGCTGGATAAAAATCAGTACCAACAACCCCAGCGTGGGGGCGAGACTCCGCGCAATCCAGGCCAGGTCATGGGCATGGCTTTCGGTGCGGGAAAAGTAATCCGCCAGGATCAGGATGATGACGATTTTCGCTAACTCAGAGGGTTGGATGAAAAAAAAGCCCGTGTCCAGCCAACGTGCCGCGCCGCCCGAAACGACGCCCGCAACCTGCACCAGGATCAATAGCCCAAGCACCGCAACATACAACAGACGACTGGCCGGGTTGAACAAATGATAATCTACGGAAGCAACCGCAATCACCACCCCAAAACCGACCAGCGAAAAGATGATCTGCCGGGGAAATACCTCTAACAACACTTCATTCCCCGCCATTGACGACCAGATCATCGCGATGCCAAAAACGGTTAGCACCGCGACCGCCCCTAACAGCCAAAAATCAAAATGACGAAACGTTTCTCGAGACATATGGACAACCACTCATGCGGAGGTGTGAATTTTCCGGTGAGCAGTCCTGAATGGTTGTAACTACTCACGCTTATAAGGGTAAAGCTCGAAAAAAAGGATGAAAGGGGGGCTGTGCATCCCCCTATCATCGTTTTTTTCGAAACTGCCTACTCTTGGTGAATAGTTACGTTTTTTTTATTTCCGTTTACGCGCGGATTTCAACGGAATATCCGCAACCAAACGTTGTTCCCGGCCTTCAGCGGCCATTTCCAGGCGCACGGCAGACGGATCGATGTCCACATGCCGGGAAATCACGGCGATCAATTCATCGCGCAAACTTTCTAACAGGCCAGGGGATAAATCGGTACGGTCGTGAATCAGTACCAACTGCAAACGTTCTTTCGCCATGTTGGCACTGTGGCGGTCGCGGCCTAAGATGCGATCAAACAACTCTTTCATGCTTTACCTCCCAAACCGATCATGCGGGAAAGGCGATTCAGGAACCCATCTTTGCGCTCCAACTCCATAAACGGCACGCGATGGCCTTGTAAACGTTGGGCAATATTCCGAAATGCCTGCCCTGCCTGATTTTTAGGGTCCAGCGCCACCGGAATCCCCCGGTTACTCGCCATGACGACATGCTCATCTTCGGGCACGATCCCGATCAAATCGATGGCGAGCAATTCCAAAACATCTTCGGGGGAGAGCATTTCGCCGCGCCGAACCAATTCCGGGTTGAGGCGATTTAACACCAGGCGGGGCGGCCCTTTTTCTTCCGCTTCCAACAAGCCGATGATCCGGTCAGCGTCCCGTACCGCGGATACTTCGGGGTTCGTCACCACCACCACCAAATCGGAGGGGGCGATGGCATTCCGAAAGCCCCGTTCGATGCCAGCCGGAGAGTCGATCAAAATCCAATCGTGATCCTGCCGCAATTCATCACAAAGCCGAATCATATCGCTGGGGGAAACGGCGGTCTTATCGCGGGTTTGGGCGGCGGGAATCAAGTGCAAAGTGGGCAGTTGTTTGTGGCGGATCATCGCCTGCCGAACCCGGCAACGCCCTTCGACGACATCGACCAGATCGTAGACAATTCGATTTTCCAGGCCCAAGATCAAATCCAGGTTCCGCAGACCAATATCCGCATCAATACAAACGACTTTTAGCCCTTGCGAGGCAAGGGCCGCGGCCAGGTTAGCAGAGGCAGTCGTTTTTCCAACCCCACCTTTGCCAGATGTCACAGTGAGAACTTTTGCGGGCATAGATTGGTCCTAAAGCAGTTTGGGTTCTCCCGTTTTTGCCGGGAAATGGTCGAAATTTTGCAGGGGTTGTGGGGATGTACATTCCCCAACCCCTGCAAAATTTCGGAGTATCCGAATTTTGGTTGGGTATCAAGGCCTATACAGGCACCTGACAAGTATAACCTTCGAGTTACCAGTTTTTTTTATCTTTTCACATCCCAGGGTTCGGCGACGGCTTGACCGTCGCGGAGGGAAACAATTTCCGGTTGGGAACGGCCTGCGGCCTGGGGGGGGATGGTGATCTGCCCGGCAATGCGAAGTTGGGTTGGGGCAAACACCAAGGCACAGACAAAGGCTTGTTCATCGCCTTCCGCGCCAGCATGGACCACCCCACGCAAGCGCCCCCAAACGATAATACTCCCGGAGGCCACCACTTCTGCGCCAGGGTTGACATCGCCCACAATCGTCACATGCCCGGGATATTCTAGTTTATACCCGGAACGTAACGTCCGTTGCACGAGAATCCCCGGCTCCCCCTCGCGGACACTGGTATCCAGCGGGCGGGCCACCCGGTCGGGGTGGGGTTTGGACAGGCGCGTGCCTAACCCAAGCGATTGGGCCGTGGTTTCCGTAATGGGCGATTGGCTAAGGATGGTATGCAGAGTGACCCCCATCTCGGACAAAGTATCCCGCAGTTTGCCCATCTCCGCCGCATGAAGAATATGCGTACCAATATCTAACGTGATGCGCGCACCTTGAATGAAACCCGCACGTTGTTGAAGTTGCTCCAACAAGCCGGTTTGCAAGTCTGCCCACTCGCCATCACCTACCATAATTAGCAGGCCATCGCGGATACCTTTGATCTTTATCTCGGGATTCATTAAACGAAAATTATAACGGGTAATTGATAATTGTTAATTGCTGATTCCTGGCGAACCAGGCACAAATCCAGGGCGAAACAAATTAACGGGAGACGTAACTACTCAACCAGGGTACGGTCATCAGGGGGTCGTGTTTAGGGCTTTTAACTCGAAGTATGCCTTAATAACCTGTGCGGCGATGGGGCCAGCTACGGTGGCGCCTTCTGTCCCATTATAGACAAAGGCGACCACGGCAATTTCCGGGTTGTCAAAAGGCGCGTAGGCCAGGGTCCAGGCGTGGGAGGGCCATTGCCCACGGACACAGCGGTTTTGCGTGCGGGCAAACGCGTCGCAATATTCGGCGGTTCCGGTTTTCCCCGCGGCGGCAATCGGGAAATTCTGGAAGGAGCGCCATAGGGTTCCGCCGGGGTCAGTCCCCCCTCGGGAGCCGGGGTTTTCCGTGACGGCCAGGCGCATCCCTTGTTGAACAGTTTCAAAGACATACGGCGCAATCGTTTTCCAAATCCCGGTTCCCTGGCACGCCCCCGTCCCACTCACATATTGAACAAAATCTTCGACGACCGGATCAATGGTGGTGTCCCAGACCAGATCGGGCGCAAATGGCTGGGTGACATTGCCTTCGCCATCGACAATTTCGCGTACGATGGTGGGTTGCATCATCCGGCCATCATTGGCAATGGTCGCCGCGACCATGAGCATTTGCATCGGGGTCACAGAAAGGAAACCTTGTCCGACGGAGGCCAGGTAGGTATCGCCTGTGGACCAGTTCTCGCCCTGCACGGTTCGTTTCCAACGCGGATCGGGGATCAAGCCGACCGTTTCGCCGGGTAACTCGATTCCAGTTAATCGTTCTACGCCTAACGCGTTCGCGTAGGCTTTCAGGTCGCAAATCCCCAGGCCATCCGGGACTTCATCCTGGTAGCCCCCCCCCACTTTATAAAAATATACGTTGCTGGAGCGCGCAATGGCACTTACAAAATCGAGGGAGCCAAAGCCTTCGGGCTGTTCCCCGTTTCGGTTCACCCAGTCCACGAAATTAATGGGGGTACGGTTAAAATCCCCGGCGAAAAATTTCTCTTCCAACACGATTTCCCCGGGCGTGAGGATGATTTGATCGGCGGTGATCGCCCCTTCGTTTAAGGCGCCGGTCGCCGTGATGAGCTTAAAAATAGACCCTGGCGGATGCGCGGCGGAGATAGCATGGTTGAACAAGGGGAGGCGCAGGTCGGCGATCAGTTGTTCGTAATAATACAGAGGAATCACCCGCGCAAAACGATTGTTTTCGTAAGTTGGCACGGAAACCATCGTCAAAATTTCTCCGGTTTGCGGATTGATGGCAATGACCACCGCGTTGGAGGAGAGGTATTTGTTTTCTCGCCCATAAAACTCATTCCAAAAATCCAGTTCTTTGTTCACAATTTCCGTGGCGGCGTCTTGCAAACGGGTATCAATGGTGAGATAAATATTCTGCCCTGGAATGGCCGGGATCGGGGGACTGATGTCGCGCAGGATTTGTCCTGCCACGTCCACTTCTACCTCGCGCAAACCATTGCGCCCCCCTAATAAATCCTGAAACTGCACCTCAATTCCGGCATAGCCAATCTTATCCCGATCCGTAATAAAGCCCAGTGCCTCAAAAGCCGCGCTACTATCGGCAGGAATCGGGCCTAAAAACCCGATGAGGGCGGCAGTGAGCGAACCTGTCGGATACTCGCGCACCGATTGGACCTCAATCCCCACCCCCGGCAAATCCACACTTTTTTCCTGAATGATCATCGCCGTTGTTTCGTCAATATCGCACTTAATTTCCACCGCACGGAAAGGATTGGTCGTTTCACCGTAGGTCACAATTTGATTGATGCCATGTTCGGAAATGCAAGGGGAGAAAGGCGTTTCGTCGTTAATTTCGCCCAGGTTCACGGGCACATCAACCAATTCCGCCACGGCACGAAAAATTTCCTGAATCTCCCCGGTATCGTCCGGCAATTGTGCGGGGGTGATCACCACATTGTAAGCGGGCGCGTTTCGGGCCAGGATCACCCCGTTGCGGTCATAAATATTCCCGCGCGAGGTCGGGAGGTTGATGGTTTCGGTGCGGTTAATTTCAGCTTCAGTCAAAAATTCGGCTCCCTGAAGGATCTGAAAATCAAACAGCCGGACAACAAAAATCAGAAAAACGACCCCAATCGCAATTTCATAAGTCAGAACCCGCCAGGATTCAATGGTATTTTTTGAGGGAGTATTTGAACTCATAGGAATTGAGTATATCCGATTAAGATGAACAAAAAATAAATGTTCTCGCGCCCCCCTGCTTTTATTACCCCTCCGCCTCTTCCGGCGAAAACCAAATCGCCACTTCCCGGATTAAACTATTCACCGGAATCGCCAACAGCAAATTGAGCAAAACCCCGGGCAAAATCACCAAATTAAAGGCCTGCAACGGATCAATCACTGCCCCCAAAAAACGCAAAATTACAAACATCATCCCTTGCAAGAGCAAAGTCCCAAAAAAAACCATCGTAAACAAGGCCAACAACGGCGCACGCCAGACCCGCCGTTTGAGCACAAGCCCCAACCCGGCAAACAGCACATACCCACTCAAATACCCCCACATCGGAAGCTCCGAAACAAATCCTACCAAAATCGCGGCCATCACCGCCCACGGCCACACCGTTTTCACCCGCTCCTGGATGATCCAACTTGCCACCACCACCATCACCAGGTCCGCCGAAGCCTGCAACAGCGTCATCTGGCTCAAGACCGCCATCTGAAACATGAGCGCAAAAATGAGAATGGGAAGACCAATCAGGGTTTGCATAAAACACACCGCACGAAAACCGCGCGTCTCACCTTTTCACGGCTCAGGCACAAGCGGAGAAATATCCACCGGACGGAAGTTGCGAATCACCAGCACAATCTCCAGACGGGCAAAGTCCACCACCGGTTGGACGGATGCGGTTTGAAACAGCTCAAACGACCGACTTCGGACCCCCGTCACCTGCCCAATCAAAATATTGGGAGGAAAATTCCCCCCCAGCCCCGAGGTCAGCAGAAGCTCACCCGCCGCCACCCCCACATCTTGCGGAATCATCGTCAGGGTCAACTCCCCGGTCAGACTGCCTTGCAAAACAGCCCCCGCCTCCGTAGATTGCAGAAAAATATTGACCACCGAACTCACATCGGTAATCAACTGCACCCGCGCGGCCCCCGCGGTCACCGCGGCCACACGCCCCACCAACCCCTGCGCCGTCACCACCGGCATCCCACGCCGCAGTCCATCATCCGAGCCACGATTGATGATGACATATTGTAAAAACGGACTGGGGTCTCGCCCAATCACATCCGCGGCCACATAATCATACGCGGGTCGGGCACGGGCAAAATCCACCAGGGCCGAAAGCACATCAATTTGTTGGTTTTGTTGCTGGAGTTCAATCACTTGCGCTTGCAAGCGGGCCACTTCGGCCTCCAATTCCTGATTACGCTGAGTCAAAGCGGCCACATCACGCGGCGCCGTGACAAAATCCACCAGCGTCCGATACCGCTCGGCCAACCAGGTTTGCCCCCCCACCAACGGCGTCACCACCACCCGAATCGCCGGAGCAAGATACCCCCCCAAAGCCAGCGCCACCAACCCCACCGCCAGAAGCGCCAAAATAATCATCCGCCAGGAATCGGAACGGGAAAATTTCATTTATTAAGCAACCGAAATTAAAAACGCGCCAGAAAACCGGCCTTACCGTGAACCATCCAACGCTTCGAGCAAATAACCTAACTCGTTTAAACCTTGTTCCAAAACCAGCCCCGCCCCCCGCGCCACACACGCCAACGGATCATCCGCCACCCATACCCGCACCCGCAACTCATCTGTCAAACGTTCGGCCAACCCCTTCAGCAACGCCCCCCCCCCGGCCAAACAAATCCCCGCCTCCATCAAATCCGCCACAATCTCAGGCGGCGTCTCATCCAACGCATCCTTAAC
>JABWBV010000344.1 GCA_013359445.1 Anaerolineales bacterium
GATCGACGCAGTACACTTCTTCAAATAAGCCGGTGGTCTTGTCATACAAGGAGATAAAAAAGTTCTCCGCATAAATGACCCGATTAATGGTGCGGTGAACCAGACTTAAGAAATCGGCCAAATCGGTGGTGGTGATACCCCCGCGCATAATATCCAACAGCGCCTGGCGCGCCCGCTCGGCTTGTTGGCGTTCGGTCAGGGCTTGCTCCGCCCGTCGCAAGGCCGCATGCTCCCGCACAAAAAAACTATCCCGTTCCCAAAACAATAAACTTTGGCGAAGCAAAGCCAGCATAATGACCCCCACCCCGCCCAGGTTCAACCACTGACTCAGGACATGATCCGTCTGCCCCCACATCAGCGCCACCACAGCCAGCGGAATCGCCAAAACGGGGAGCAACCGAAGCATCCGCCTCGCCCAGATCAAGGAACGAAGATGTTCGGTGGGGGTCAAATCCCACACGGCAACACCCGCCCCCAAAATGAGGTGCGCCAACGAGAAGCCATATCCCACCCATGTCCCAGGGAGAATCGGCCCGTCGAGGAACATGGAATTCCATATCACCCAACAAAGCCCCGAAAAGGCCAACCCGCCCAACAACGGATAGGGGCTGGCCAGCATAAACCGCGCGTGGGCTTTTAAAGCCCCCACCAACCCAGCCCCTGCCGCCGCCAAAAAAATGACCGGATACGCCACCAAGAGGGCCGTTTGCGCGCCATCTAACGAAGCCGCGCGGGGCACATAAAAGATGGCAATCATACTGGCCTGGGCGGTGAAGATCATGCTTGTATCGAGGTATAAGGCCAGTTCATCAGCCAATGAAAGCCGCCCATGGGCACTAATCACCAACGCGGCCATAAAAAAAAGGGAAACGCTCAAATAAAAAACATCGGAAAACGCCGGAAACTGCACCTCCCCCACCAGCCATTGGACATCCCACAAAAGCTGACCCAGGGCATAACTGATCAACCCCAGCGTCAACACGCCCCGCACCTGGCGCGTCACCCCTTCAGCCTGACGCCACCCCCAAACCCCCAACGCCACCATCCCCCAGGTCGCGACGGTCCAATGCACCACCTCCCATAAAGCCTGTTGCCCCCCGACATTCAACGCCGTCAAAATGGCCGGAATCGCCACCCACAACGCCCCCATCCCCAATGGACGCCAAATTGTTTTCGTTGATAATTGCTCCTTTCTATTCATCATATCGCTTCTCCTGAAGCAAGGCCAGAAAAAAACCCGAAGTCGAATGAAGAGCCGAATCGTTTAACCGTGCATATTGGAGGGGATTGCAAAGCGGTTGAAACCGCGATCTACGACTGAAGCATAACCCACCCCTCGCATTTTCCTTAGGCGTTGTAAAAGAATAATTGTACCTGCTCAGGCTTAGAGAGGAAACTTCCCCGAAATAAGGGTGACGAGCGATTAAGATCGCCACCACCGCCTGAATCTAGTAATTACTCACACTCGAAGATGTAAAACTCGAAAAAAAAGGATGGAAGGGGGGATGTACATCCCCCCTTCCATCCTTTTTTTTCGGAACTTCCTACTCTTGGTGAGTAGTTACTGAATCTATGATTTCCTGAATTTCAGAGATCGCTCCGGCACGAGCGAAACACGGGGACATTTACTTTTACAAGCCATAAGCTGACGTAACTTCAGAGAGGAATTACGCTGGTTTTAATTATAGCGTACGCAAGATAGGGTTTTTCGTTAATAATCCTTCATCTCACAATTCTCGTGTAATTACTCACGCCCAAAGGGATAAAGCTCGAAAAAAATAACCCTGTGAGGTTCAGAAAAGGCAGAGTACAATCACAGCGTGCAGGAAACCTTGATGTTAACTTCACTGGGCAACCCCTATGTCCCTCCATCCGCCTTACCCCGCCCCCGCCTTTTCTCTGCCCGATCTGGATGGCCGTTTGCACACGCTTCAGGCCTATCGAGGCCAGATCGTCATCCTCAATTTTTGGTCGGCAGAATGTCCCTGGTCAGAACGTACCGACCAGGCATTAAACGCGGCCCTCGCCGAATGGAACGCACACACCCCAACCCCATGTGTCCTCCTCCCCATTGCCGCGAACGCCAACGAACCCCGTCCCCTGCTCGTTGAAACCGCCCACGCGCGCGGCTTTTCCCTTCTCCTCCACGATCATGATGGGCGCGTCGCCGCCCACTATGGGGCACAAACACCCCCCCACCTATTTGTCATTGATACCACCGGTCTCCTTCGTTACCAGGGAGCTTTCGACGATGTGACCTTCCGCCAACGTATCCCCTCGCGCCACTATCTCAAAGATGCCGTCGATGCCCTCTTACGTGGCGATGCCCCCGACCCGTGTAGCACACCGGCATACGGCTGTACCCTTGTATCGTTCGCGGAATAACGCCGGTTATTCTCACCTCTCCCCTCTGCCCAGGCAGAAATAAACCTCACATATCCCATAATAAAGGAGCACCGAAAAGTGCCGGGCCTATGCCGTGGATTTTTCTCGCGGCCTGGCTCCTGGAGACTCGCGGCCTGCTTCTTGTTGGAGGTCCCATGATGAACCCGGAAGTCAAAAACCTGGATGAAATCCTTGACCAATTAGAAACCGCCCTGGACCAAAAAGACCTGGTCACCGCGGCCATTCTGCTTCAATCCTTACGCGTCGCCGATCAAGCCGAACTCGTCAACGAACTGGACGAAGAAGACACCCTCGCCCTGCTCCCCCACCTGCCCCCCGCCGACTCCGCCGACATCCTCGAAGAACTCGACGACGAATACGCGGCAGAACTGATGGCCGAACTCCCCACCGAAACCGTCGTCCGCATCGTAGACGAAATGGAACCCGACGAGGCCGCCGACCTCCTGGGCGATCTCGAACCCGAACAAGCCCGCGCCGTCCTCGCCGCGATGGAAGACCCCGACGAAATCCGCCCCCTGCTCCTCCACCGGGATGAAAGCGCAGGCGGCCTCATGACCTCCGACTTCCTCGCCCTGCGCCGCCGCATGACCGCCGCCGAAGCCCTCCAAGCCATCCGCGAATGGAGCCCCGAATCCGAAACCATCTACTACCTCTACGTGGTCGATGCCTCCCGCCTGCTCTGCGGCGTCATCAGCCTCCGGCAATTAGTCGTCGCCGATCCCAAAACGCCCATCATCACCATCATGGAAACTGAAGTCATCTCCGTCGTCGCCGGAACCGACCAGGAAGAAGTCGCCCGCGTGATGTCCCGCTACGACCTGATCGCCATCCCCGTCGTAGACGAAGACAACCACCTCATCGGTGTCATCACCATTGACGACGTAGTAGACGTGTTGGAAGAAGAGGCCAGCGAAGACATCCAACGCCTTGGGGGTGCCGAACCGCTCGACCGGCCCTATCTGGATACCCCCGCCTTCACCATGGCGCGCAAACGCATTGGGTGGTTACTTTTGTTATTTGTCAGTGGAAGTTTGACCGCCAGTGTGATGGAACTTTTCGCCGAAGAGGCGCGCACCGTCATCGAACTGGCCGTTTTCATCCCCTTATTGCTCGGAACCGGCGGAAACGCAGGCTCACAAACCACCAGCACGATCATTCGCGCCCTGGCCGTCGGCGACATCGACACGAAAGATGCCCTGCTTGCCCTCTGGCATGAATTACGTTCCAGTTTGATCATGGGGCTGACGATGGGAGTGATCGCCTACCTGGGCGTCTTTTTTGTGGCAGGCATCGACCACAAAGTCGCCCTCACCGTCTCCTTCTCGATCCTGTCCATCATCATCTGGGCCAACACCCTCGGTGCCCTCCTCCCGATCCTCGCCGCCAAACTCAAAATCGACCCCACCGTCGTCTCCGGCCCCGCCATGAGCACCTTGGTCGATGCGACGGGGCTGTTTATCTACTTTACAATTGCGCGGTGGATCATTGGTTTATGATACGTGATGCGTGATGCGTGATACGTGAATTCACGCATCACGCATCACATATCACCCATCTCCCCCCTTCATATTATGCCCTGATGCCCCCTTCAACCTTCACCCCCTCCCCCTTCTGCCCTCCCCCCCTCCTCTCCGCCCCGCACGTGCAGACGCTTTTGCCGTATGTTTTGCGTAACGGCAAAGGCGTAACCCTGCGCCGCGAACGGATCACGCTCCCCGACGGGGATTTTCTCGATCTAGATTTTGCCGACTTGCCGAGGCACGGCGTTCATCAAAACAGCCCCCCCTCCCCAACAGAAGATGAACGCCGTTCCTGGCCTTTGGTCCTTCTCCTGCATGGGCTGGAAGGGAACACCCACAGTGGCTACATTTTCGAGACGATCCGCCACCTCGCGGGGTATGGGATCCCGTCCGTGCCGCTAAACCATCGGGGGTGCAGTGGCGAGCCGAACCGTTCCCCCCGCGCCTATCACAGCGGGGAGACGCGCGATCTGGCGTTTGTCGTCGCGTGGTTGGGGGAAAAGTTTCCGGGGCGGAGGCTGATGGCGGTCGGGTTTTCGATGGGGGCGAATATGCTGATCAAATACCTGGGCGAAAGGGGATCGGATACCCCGCTCCGGGCCGGGGTCGCCGTTTCCCCGCCGTTTGACCTGGGCCGCGGCTCCGACCGGATGGCGGAGGGCTTTAACAATCTTTATACCCAAACTTTTCTCCGCCGCCTGAAACGGAAAACGGTGGCGAAGACCGCGCTGTACCAGGGGATTTTGGACGTGCCCACCGTGCTGGCCGCCCGTACCCTGCGCGGGTTCGATAACGCGTTTCTCGCCCCCGTGTACGGGTTCCGGGACGCGGACGATTATTACACCCAAGCCAGTAGCGGACAATTCCTGGCGGGGATTCGCGTCCCGACGTTGATCATCCGCGCGAAGGATGATCCGTTTTTCGATCCGGCGGACATCCCTTACGCGGTGTTAAACGCCAACCCCTTCCTCACCCCGGCCATCCCCGAAAAGGGGGGGCATGTGGGGTTTATGGAAGGGGTTGGCAAGTTCTGGGCAGAGCGGGAGGCCGCGCGGTTTTTGAATTTAAACACGGCGGACACAAAGGAACACGAAGAAAGAAATTAAAAGACTTCGTGCATCTTAGTGTTCTTTGTGGTGAGTCTCATTTTCGGACAGCGTTTAGAAAATCCGCCAGCAAACCATACGCTGTCGTGTGGGGGCCGGGATTGTCTTCCACGACGGAGAGTTGGCCGAGAACGTCGGTCTCGAACTGGATGATCGAGGAGGTGCCGCTGACGCCGTACATGGGCGATTCCCCGCTGACGAGTTCGGGGGCGACGCGGGCGCTGACGCCGTTTTCGGTGCGGCTCGCGGAGCAAACCAGTTTATAGCGTTTGCCCTCTGCTTGGGCGCGGGCGATGTCTGCCGAGGTCAACCCGCCGATGCCGGTGCGGTCCACGTCGTGCGGTTTGAGGGGGATGTCCATCAGCACGGTGACGAGGGCGGAGACTTTGATTGCGGCATCCCACCCGTCCACGTCGCCGCTGGGATCGGTTTCGGCGATGCCGATGGCCTGGGCGTATTTGACGGCGTCGTCGAACGTTTCGCCGTTTTCCATGCGGCCCAGGATCAGGTTGGTGGTGGAGTTCAGGACTCCGCGGAAGGAGAGGAGTTGGGCGGCGGGTAATGTGCCCCGAAAGAGGGAGAAGATGGGCGCGCCGTCCATCACGGTGGATTCGTGGAAGAAGTGGACGCCTTTGGACGCGGCGAGTTCGGTTAGGGCGCGGTGGGCGTGGACGACCGGGCCTTTGTTGGCGGTGAGGGCGTGCAGACCCAGTTCGAGGGCGGTGCGGATGTGGGTGATGGCGGGTTCGCCGTCGTTATAACTTACGGGGGTGTTTTCGAAGAGGGCGTGGGCGTGGGAATTACGGATGAAGTCGAGATTATCTTTGATTGCTGATTGCTGATTGTGGATTGAAGATAGGTTTCCGCCGGATTCGACAATTTGGAGGGCGCGTTCGAGGTCGAGGCCGTTGGGGTCAATGGCGGCCCCGCGGCGTCCGGTGGCGATGCCGGTGACGGAGAAGGTGAGGTCGTAGCGGGTTTTGAGTTCGTCTTGTTTGCGAAGGAAGAGGCGGGCAAGGGCGCGGCCTACGTTGCCGAAGCCGAGGAAGGCGAGGTTATAGTGGGGCATGGGGTCTCCGAGGGGGATTTTGGGGTTGGGGGATTAATTTGTGGGAATTTATAGGAACGCATAGGAGTTTGCGGGAATTTTTAGACCAGTTCCTACAAATTCCCATCTGTTCCCACAAGTTCCCACTCACCAAAGGATTGATTATAATTCGCAAAAACCATTCTTGGAGGTCTGTATGCCCCGCTATGGGTTTCAATGTCAAAACTGCGGCAAAAAGTTCCGCAAATTTCTTACGTATCAAGAGTATGGGGCGGTCGAAGTGTTGTGCCCGTACTGCCAATCGGCCAAACTCAGCCGTTTGATCGACAAAGTGCGCTTTGCCAAATCTGAGGATAGTCGGATGGAGTCGCTGGAATCGACGTTCAGCAATCCTGCCGCGCTGGAGGGGTTGGAGAACGACCCGGTCTCGATGGGGCGTTTGATGCGTCAGATGGGGAATGAGATGGGCGGGGAGGAGCTTGGCCCGGAATTTGATGAAGTGGTACGGCGATTGGAAAAGGGGCAATCGCCGGAGGAGATTGAGAAGGAGATGCCGGATTTGGGAGAGGGGATGGGTGCAATGGGGGGGATGCCTGGCATGGGCATGCCTGGCATGGGGGGAATGGGTGGGGATGGAATCGAGGATTTTTAACAGGCTTGACAGTTGGCGGCTTTCCATTAAAATTCTCCCCCGAAATGGCAACCTTATCCCTTTTCAAAAGCAAACACCCTGAAGTTCCCTATACATTTTGTTTTTTCTAAATAGAGCCGCAAGGCTCTATTTTTTTGTCTGTGCATCGACTTCTTATACCGACCCCGCGCCCTTCGACTACGGTATTTGCCTGCCCAAAGCCGCAGGCCAACACCTCCGCTCAGGGTGCTACCGATTAAGCATTACCAATCTCTAATCTCCAATACCCAATATCTAATCTCCAATGCTCAAACTCCCCCCCCTCACCGACATTCACGTCCACCTGCGCGAACCTGGCGCCACCCATAAAGAAGACTTCGACACCGGCACCGCCTCCGCCCTCGCGGGGGGCGTGACCACCGTCCTCGCCATGCCCAACACGAATCCCCCGCTCGTAGACGCCGCCGCGTTCCAACTCGCCCTCGACGCCGCCGCGCAAAAGGCGCGCTGTGACTACGGCATCTACGTCGGCGCGGGGCTGGACAACGCCGCCCATATCCCCCCCCTCGCCCCCCAAGCCGCCGGGCTAAAAATGTACCTCGACGCCACCTTCGGCCCCCTCCTCCTCGACAACATCGAATCCTGGATGGCGCATTTCGAACACTGGCCCACCGAAATCTCCTCTTCTCCTCTTCCCCTTTTCTCCTCTTCCCCCCCCCCCCCCCCCCCCCCCCCCCCCCCCCCCCCCCCCCCCCCGCCCCCCCCCCCCCCCCCCCCC
>JABWBV010000345.1 GCA_013359445.1 Anaerolineales bacterium
GTGGTGTCCGCGGGGGCCGGGGCGTTTTCGTAAAACATATCCAGCGCGGCGAAGCACATGCCGCCGCACAGGCCGTAGATGATCGGGTGGGTTTTGGTCCAATTTTCAAATACCGTTAAGTCAATTAAATCCGCCACGTCAAATCGGTTTACAAATCGGAGACCGTGTTTTTGGGGCAGGAAGTTTTTTTGGCCTTTTTTCATGTTTACAAAATCTCGATGCGTTCGTCGGCCACCTCCAGGTCGGGCCAGTGGGTTTCGACCCAGGTGACTACGCCCTGGAGCGAGCGTTGCGTTTGAGCGGTATCGCTCGTGATCATCGCACAGGCGACGACGGCGTTTTGCCAGGAATCTTGGTGATCGATTTCGGAGACTGAGATGTTGAATTCCCGGTGGAGCCGCGCGAGGAGCGGTTTTAGCCGGCTTCGTTTTTCTTTCAGGGACATACAGCCTGGGACGGAGAGGTGAAGGGTGAGGAGACCGAGGGACATGGGGAATTGTGAATAGTGAATGGAGAATTCTTAATGGTGAATGGGAGAGAATCGGTGGATTGGTTGAGCGGTGAATGGTTTGTTGGTTTGTTGGTTTGCCAACTTGCTGACTTGCTGACTTACTGAATCAAGGTACCTACTCACCAAGAGTAGGAGATTCTGAAAAAAAAGGATGGAAGGGGGGATGTACATCCCCCTTTCCATCCTTTTTTTTTGAGTTTTACCTCTTTGAACGTGAGTAATTACGAATCAAGTATAATTCCGACCATGAAAAATTCAAGTAACTGGCTTCTTGTTGGTGGTATTCTGGTGATTGTGCTTGTGGGCATGATCCTCATGGTCAACACCGTGCGCAGTCTCACGGAAAAGGCCTTACAGCCTGTGCAGGACACGACCGGTGCTTTGGGGACGCAGGTATCCTCCGTCTTTAACCCCACGCCGACCGTTTTGGCGGACCCAATCACGATCATTCACGAAATCCGCGCGCTGGCGCGGCTGGAAACCGTGCATTATTCCGTCGAGAAAGTCATCACCGCGGAAACCGGGCAGGGGCTGTTTGGCAGTCTGTTTGGCGATAAACTGCTCTTTGTTGCGCATGGGGTGGTGATTGCGGGCGTAGATTTGGAAAAACTCGGCCCCGAAGATATGTGGCTGGAGAATGGCGTGTTGTATGTGAAACTGCCGCCCCCTGAAATTTTCATCGCGACGCTGGACAACGATAAATCTTACGTCTATGACCGGGAAACGGGCCTGCTGACGAAAGGGGACATCAATCTGGAAACCAGTGCCCGCCGTTTGGCCGAGGATGCCGTGGCCGAATCTGCGCTGGAAGATGGCATTCTTGATCTGGCCGGGAAAAATGCCGAGTCCTATTTTTCTCTTCTCCTTCGGGATTTGGGGTACCCAGAAGTGATCTTTGTGGACGAAAAACCTGAATGACCTTCCTTCAACGGACCACCCAATATTTTTTCCTCTTTTTAGGGGTTGTGTTTGTTGTTATGTTTGCCATCCGCTGGTTTGCCCCGGATGCCCGGTTTTTTCTCTGGCAGGTGCTTTGTCCGCCGAATTCGCATATTGAACTTGTTCCGGGGGTTGCAGAGTTAGAACCGGGCGAGGTTGTTTCGGCATATGAGGTCGTTTGTGCGGGAGAAGGCATCGGCGTCCCGCTGGATGATTTTCAACTCATTCTCGTGGAGAGTGGTTTTTCGTTGGGAACGGCTATCGTTTTGGCGGTGATTTTTGGATGGGTGAGCACGCGTAAGGCCGCCCGCCAGGGTTGAATGCGTAGTGACGATTCCAGTCGTTTTTCAAGAACGACTGAAGTCGTCACTACCCGTTCTTAAATCCTCCCCGTCCACGCCGGATTTCCATACTTCTCTGCCACCAACTCCCTGGCCCGTTTCAATTCCCCCTCGGTCACCTCCCCCCGCTCCCAATCCAAATTCAACGTCTGAGCAAACGCCGCTTCCAACGCCTTTGCCGCCTCTTCCCACGTCACCACGCGGCCCAACGCCGTTTCCACCGTGGAGGCCCGCGCCAGCAACCGCGTCGCCGCGTCCGCCCGCACGATGTCATCGGGGAAAACCAACGCTTGCGTAATCCGCCCCAAGTCCCCCCCCAACGGGAGCGAACCGTGTTGCAACACCCCCACCTGCCGCCGCACCTGCGCACTCCCGATTAACTTTTTCCCATCCACCGTAATTTCCCAATTTGACGGAACTTCAAAACACACCGGCCCTTTCGGGTTGGCGTCCTCGGGTAGGGCGTACTTCTCCTCCGCTTCGGCGGGGACGGCGAGCAGGTGCAATGCTTGGAGCAGAGCTTGCGCCAAACGTTGGTAACTCTCCAACACACTCCCGGCCACGCGGGGTTCGGTGGACGGCGCGCTGACGGAATACGTCAACTCGTCCGTGTGCAGAATCGCGCGGCCCCCGGTCGGACGGCGCACGAGGTCCCACCCATGCCGGGTGAGCGCATCCCGATCAACATCGGTCACCGGCTGGGCATATCCCAAAGACAGGCAAGGTGGATTCCATGCGTATAGGCGTAAGGTTGGGGGCACGCGGCCTTGCCCGGTCGCTTCCAAAATCGCTTCATCGAGAGCCATGTTCCACGCCCCGGAAGCGGGAGGGGTATGGATTAAACGCCAGGGAGTTTGTGGAAAATTCATGCGCGGGATTGTATCATTGGGTGACTTTTTTTTACGCAAAGGTGCTAAGGTGCAGAGTCGCAAAGAATTTTAAATCTTTGCCTCTTTTCACCTTTGCAGCTTTGCGTTGAAATTAATGACCATGCGATTTTTGCGTTATCATAGGCGTATGCAACCTCAAAACCTCACCGAACTTCTTAGCCGCCTCTGGCACGGGGCGGATTACAATTACGAACAATGGCTGGAATTCCCCGACGTTTTGCATGAGGATTTCCGCCTGATGAACCTCGCCCACTGCACCGCCATGAGCGTCGGAATTTTTTCCTGGGCGAAACTGGAACCGCGCGAGGGGCAGTACGACTTTCGTTGGCTCGATGCGTTGATGGACGACCTGCACGGGCACGGCATCCGCGCGATCCTCGCCACCCCCAGCGCCGCACACCCCGCGTGGCTGTCCGCAAGGGTTCCCGAAGTCCAACGCATGAACCACCTCGGACAGCGCGAACCCCACCGGGGACGCCAAAACTTCTGCCGCACCTCGCCCGTGTTCCGCGAAAAAGTCACCGCCATCAACACCCTGCTGGCCGACCGGTATAAAGATCACCCGGCCCTCCTGCTCTGGCACGTGTCCAACGAATACGGTTCGACGGTGTGTTATTGCCCCACCTGCCTGGCCGATTTCCGACGGTGGCTCGCGGCACGGTACGGCGATCTGGACGGCGTAAACCGCGCGTGGTGGACCACGTTTTGGAGCCACACCTACACGGATTGGGACGAGATCGACCCCGTGGACCCGTCCAACAACGGATTATTGCTCGATTGGCAGAGATACAACAGCGATCAGGTGCTGGATTTCTACCGGATGGAATGCGCCCCGCTCCGCCAACTGACCCCTCACATCCCCCTCACCACCAATTTCATGCGCCCGGATGTGGGGCTGGATTATTGGAAAATCGCCGAGCACATAGACATCGTCTGTTGGGACAGTTATCCCGAATGGCACGTTCACGACGATGTGCAAACGGCGTGCGAAACCGCGTTTTACCACGACCTGCACCGAGGTTACAAACAAGGCCAACCGTTTTATCTGCTCGAATCCTCGCCCAGCCAGACGAACTGGCAACCCCTGAGTCGGTTAAAAAGACCAGGCATGGTGAAACTGGCCTCTGCACAGGCGTTGGCGCACGGTGCGATGGGGGTGAACTATTTTCAGTGGCGACAAAGCCGGGGCGGGGAGGAGAAATTTCACGGGGCGGTGGTCGCGCACCGGGGCGGAGAAAACACGCGCACGTTCCGGGAAGTGGTCGAAGTCGGGGAGATGCTGGCTGGGATGCCCGCCCTGGCCGCGGCGCGCACCCCCGCGCGGGTCGGGATCATTTACGATTTTGAAAACGAGTGGGCGTTGGGTCTCGCCCATCTGCCCCGCAAGGTGAACAAAGAATATCAGGCCACGTGCATCGAGCATTACACCGCTTTCTGGCGGCGCGGCATCCCGGTGGACGTGATCAACGCCCGGCAGGATTTCAGCAAATACGCGCTCGTTATCGCCCCGATGTTGTATCTGTTGTCCGAAGAAACCGCCACACGGCTGACCGAATTTGTGCGGGCGGGCGGCACGCTTGTGACCACGTACATGACCGGATGGGTGAACGAATCGGATTTGACCCATCTCGGCGCGTCCCCGTTGGAGGCGGTTTGGGGGTTTAAGCTTGTGGAGTACGATACCTTCGGCGCGGATCAGGCCGGGCAAGTGATGTGTACGGCGGGGAATACGCTGGATTTGATCGGCTCGGCGCGGTGTGGGCGGTTTGCGGACTTGCTCGAACCCACGACGGCGGAAGTTTTGGCGGTGTATGCCCGTGATTTTTATGGCACCCAAGCGGCACTCACAGTCAACGCGTACGGGCAAGGCAAGGCCTATCATTTGGGCACGCAAGTGGACGAGCCGTTTCTCGGTGCTTTTTACGAAAAATTGACCCGTGCGCTTGGCCTTTTTCCCCTGTTGACCGGCCTCCCTCACGGCGTCTCCGCCCAGGCGCGCCAGACTGAGCGCCAGCAATTTTTGTTTTTGATGAACTTCACCAACCAGACGCAAACGATTTCGGTGGAAGAGACGGCGACCGACCTGCCTCCCTACGGCGTGCGGATTGTGGTGAAAGATGTGGAGATAATTTGATGAACGTATTGACCCAGATCAATTTAGTTTTTGTGAAATTTGTGCGGCGGCGGCGATTTCAATCGCGGCCACCTTTACAAAACCTGCCTTCGCAGGTTGAAAAAAAAGTCGGCGTAGGCCGACTTCGTAAAGGGTCGGTGCAGTTTCAACTGCCGATCAAAAAGTTTTTGCCCGGCATGATTCTGTTTGTTTCCATCTTCTTTTTGAGCGCCTGCACCCCCCAGGAATCCACCTCCCTCCCTGCGGAACCCACCCCCCTCCCCGCCGCGACGGCAACCGTTCCCCAGCCCCTTGACACCCCAACCATGAATCCTTCTCCCACAAATTCCCCCGAACCGACCCAACCTCCGACCGATTCTCCGCCGACGCCCACTCCCGCCCCGGTTACCCTCACCAATCCCAGTTTTGAAGACGGCGACCTGACGGGCTGGGAAACGGACAATCCGGGCGCGAATCTCCTCGAAGATAGTGGCTACGAAAGCGCGTTCCGCCTGACCCATCAGGGCACGGAACCCTATCGCGTCGAAACCCTTCAAAATGTGACCAACTTAGTCAACGGTTGGTACACCCTCCGCGCGTGGGTGCGCTCCAGCGGCGGGCAAAACGAGACCTATCTCGCGCTCCAATGTGGGGAAAACGAGCGGCGCGTCCACGTCCCCTCGACCCAGCCCGGCTATCGCTGGCTGAACGTCGTTGTGTCCAACGAAGTGACCGATGGCAGATGTACCATCCGCCTGTTCTCTGACGCCAACGCGGGCAATTGGGTGAGTTTTGACGATTTGACCCTGCTCCCCGGCCAGACCGCCCTCACCATCCTCGGTGCGGACATCTCCAGCCTGAAAAAATCCGAAGACTTCGGCGGCGTGTACCGCGAAACGGACGGCACCCCCGGCGATCCGTTGGACATTCTCAAAAACCACGGTCTCAATTACGTCCGCCTGCGCGTGTGGGTGGACCCTGCCGATGGCTACCACAACAAAGACAAACTGCTCGAAATGGCGTTACGCTTCAAAGAAAAGGGCATCAAACTGCTCGTAGATTTTCACTACTCCGACAATTGGGCGGACCCCGGCAAACAGTTCAAACCCGCCGCGTGGGAAACTTTGGACTTCGAGGCGCTGAAACAAGCCATGTACGATCACACCTTCGACGTGTGTAGTGCCCTCGTTGCACAGGGCACGCCCCCAGACATGGTGCAGGTCGGCAACGAGATCAACTCCGGGATGTTGTGGCCGGACGGGCACACTTGGGATCCCCCCCAGTGGGATAATCTGGCGCAACTTTTGACCGCCGGATACGACGCGGTGAAAGCTTGTTCTCCCGACACGCGCGTGATGCTTCACATCGCGGAAGGGGGGGATAACGAACTGGCAAAGTGGTGGTTTGGCAACATCACCACGCGGGATGTGCCGTTCGACGTGATCGGCATCTCGTATTACCCCTTCTGGCACGGCAAACTGGCCGAACTGCAATTCAACCTCAACGATATTTCCGCCCGTTACGACAAAGATGTCGTGGTGGTGGAAACGGCGTACGCGTTCACCACGCAAAACGACGATTTTTTGTCCAACATCTTCGGGCCGGAGATGGAAACCCCTGGATACCCACTGACCCCGGAAGGGCAGGGGGCGATGCTCCGGGATGTGATGGCGGTCGTGCGCGCGGTCCCGAACGGGCGGGGGTTGGGTGTGTTTTATTGGGATGCGACGTGGACGGCGGTTGAGGGGAATGGGTGGGATAACACCGATCCGGCTTCCGGCAATGCCTGGGAAAATCAGGCGTTGTTTGATTTCGAGGGGATCGTGTTGCCCGCGTTAGATGAGTATTTGAGTCCGTAAAGATTGGTTGTAGTTACTCACACTTGACAGGGGTAGGCTCGAAAAAAAAAGGATGAAGGGGGGCTGTACAGCTCCCCTTCATCCTTTTTTTCGGTCTTGGTCAGAGGTTACAGATTTTTTATCTTGTCGTGGTGATTTCAATCGCTTTTAACGACTGAAGTCCTCCCTACCAGCGTAAGCGGTGGGGGTGACAGACCAGTAGTACCACGGCGAAAATTAAGAAATTTGTTGGAACCGCTCCCATTTTTTTAACGGCTTGTAAACTGTCTTGACAAATAAAATTAACGGGAATATAGTTGCTATGTCAACAGTTGACAAGTCAACCATTTGGCCGCACTCATGGAAATTGAAATGAACCTCTATACGACGCTTAAAGAGATCTATTTTTCCCTGGATAATGGGGACCGACGTTTGTTGGAAGGATACAATCTGTCTGTGCCTCGGTTTTATTTGCTCAAGCATATTGCCGAAAACCCAGGGATTACCCTGACTCAATTGAGCACACGGATGTTAACCGATAAAAGTAATATCACCCGTTTGATTAAGGGGATTGAGGCGGAAGGACTGGTTGAAAAACAGCAACATGAAACGGATGGGCGGGCCTTGAGCCTTTACATTACACCCGTCGGACAACGAATTCTGTCGGAGGCTTTGGTCGCCCATAGCAATTTTACGCACGAGCGTTTTGCGCCCGTTCGAGAGCAGGTCAATGGCTTGTTGGCGAATTTGATTCAGGTTAAACAAATCTTAGACGCACAATTGGAAATCTAAAACAGGTTGCATTTTTAAGCGCAATTCGATATGATCTCATCCAAAATAAGGAGGTGGTCGCTT
>JABWBV010000346.1 GCA_013359445.1 Anaerolineales bacterium
CCAGCGTGCCAGGCCAGAACGGGATGCGCCAGGTGTCGAAGTAGACCACACGGATGCCGTCCACCACGTCTTCAAAGGTACGCGGCTGGATCTTGTGCCTTTTATCGAAAAGGTTTGTGCAATAGACCGTAACCTGATGACCGCGGCGCATCAACTCCCTGGCGTTGTTGTACACGATTTGAACCGGCCCGCCCCAGGCAACAGCGGGCAGAAAACCGAGCGTTACCTGGAGGATGTTCATCTGCCAACCCCGACGCACAGGGCGTGATACAAATTTCGAGCGAAGCGTTCCACGCCCCAGTTGGAAATTTTTCGACGCGCCGCCCAGCCCATTTTCTGCAAATCCACCTGTCCTGAACTCATCCGGCTCATAACGTAACCCAAGCCTGATACATCCTGCGGATCGAAGGTGAACCCTTCGACTCCCTCCTCCACCAAATCCGCCGCGCAGCCTGCTTGCGCAGAGACCAACACCGGCAAGCCCGATGCCATCGCCTCGTTGACCACCAGCCCCCATTGATCCTGCAGCGGCGGATGAATGAAAGCCGAAGCCAAGCCATAATACGCAGGCAGACGATGGTAAGGTTGAACGCCAGCCAAAACGACATCCGTTTGAAGAGCGAGTTTTTCGATCTCGTTGACGATGGCAGTGCGTTCGGGACCGTCGCCCAACAAGACCAGCCTGGGGTGCTGGTTTAACTGTTCCAAGGCCGAGAGGCGGCGTGTTTCTCGCTCAAGTTGTTCCCCGCGCAGCAGCCGGTCATGGAATTCGGGGCTAAGGGTCAACAGGGCGGTATCTCCCCCTTTTTCGGGCTAATCTCTGGCTGATTGGTTCTTTTGTCTCGAATCAAAAACGGGCTTTCATGCGAAAGCCCGTTTTGTTTTCCCAGTCTTTTTAGTTTCCCCAAACGCTTTGTAAAAGTTCCGGGAGCACCACGCCCGCTTTTCCTTCCAGGACAAAAGTCATCCGGTCGGTTAACGGTGTGGGGGTGGGGTTAATTTCAACGACAATCGCGCCGTTTTGAAGCGCAATGATCGGCAACGAGGCGGCTGGTTGAACCACGGCAGAGGTGCCAATCGAAAAGAAAACCTCCGCCCCCCCGGCTTTGTCGTAAGCGGTTTTAATGGCCTCCGCAGGCAATGCCTCGTTAAACCAAACCACGTCCGGGCGCAAAAACCCACCGCACCGGGGACAACGCGGGGGTGTTTCCCCGGTCTCTTCCCAAGTTTCGACTATCACCCCCTCCCGAAAACACTTGGTCCGCGCGAGGTTCCCATGAAGTTCGATCACCTTTCGGCTCCCCGCGCGTTGGTGCAGGCTGTCGATATTTTGGGTGATCAGGGTAAAGGATGGGAGGTGGGTTTCCATTGCGGCCAGGGCAAAATGACTGGGATTGGGAGTGGCGTTGGCAACCAGGGTGCGCCGCCACGCGTACCAATCCCAAACCAGTTTGGGATTGCGGCGAAAGGCTTCCGGGGTGGCGAGTTCGGTTGGCTCGTATTGTGCCCAGAGGCCGGTTTGTGCTTCGCGAAAGGTCGGGATACCGCTTTCCGCCGAGATCCCCGCCCCCGTCAGAACCGCGATGTGGGTAGCGGTTCGGAGCGTGGCGATGAGTTCGAGAGGAATCATGGGTGTGGGTCTTCTATAATGGCTTGAACTGCTCAAATGGTTGTTGGCATTGATTGCAATAAAAGATCATCCGACAGGGAGTAGGCCCCCAGTTATTTTTAAGGGTGGTATTTTGGGAATCGCAGTACGGGCAGGGCACCGGATCGAAAAGCAAGATCGCAAAATCTCCGCCATGATGGGGGGGCGGAGCCAATCCGAACGATTTCAGTTTTTCCCGCGCGGCCTCCGTGATCCAATCTGTGGTCCAGGGGGGCGATAAAACGGTACGCACTGTCACGTCCGGGACGCCGCACTGCTTCAGGCGGGTGAGGATGTCTGTTTTCATCACTTCCAGCGCAGGGCACCCGGAAAAGGTCGGGGTAATGGTGACTGTCACCTCTCCTGTGGGGGTTTGCGTCACCTCGCGCACGATACCCATCTCCACCAGGGAGACCACTGGAATTTCGGGGTCAGGGATGGTAGCCAGGGCTTGCCAGAGGGCTTCTTGGGTCAGGGTTTGCATGAAGAGAATTATACCTGCTTTGAAGGGTTGCCCGCCTTTCTCTGCCCGCGTATAATGCCCTCGAATTTTGGCCATGAACGCGTTCCCCTCATTCCTTTCGTTCATGGCCCCCAATGCTGTCAGGAGGTTTTTATGTCTGAGAAACATGGTTCCCAGGCTCCCATGCCATCCCTTGTTGCCTTGGCCCGTTTTTTACCCAAATTATGGCACCAACCGCCGCTGGCCCTGGTTGAAGCAAGAGAAAAATATGGTGACATTATTCGGTTGGGGTTTCACCCTCGTTTAATGCTTCACCTGGTTAGCCACCCAGACTATATTGGGCAGGTTTTGCAAGGCCACAATAAAAACTACGTCAAAAAAAGTCTGTACCACAACCATCTTTTTCGTGGGGTGCTTGGGCAAGGTTTGCTGACCAGTGAGGGGGACCTGTGGTTGCGTCAGCGGCGGATGATTCAGCCGAGTTTTCACCACGAACGGTTGGTTCCGCTGGTGCCCGTGATGGTGAGCGAGACCGAAAAAATGCTGGCCCACTGGGATGAAATTTACCAACGCGGGGAATCGCTCGATGTGTACGAAGAAATGGTGGACTTAACGCGTCGGATCAATGGACGGGTTTTGTTTGGGGATGATGTCGTTGGGGATGTGGTGGATCATGGACGCCGGGTTTTTTCGGCAGGGGCGCGGTTTTTGCTTTTGACGGGGAACAAGATTCCTTCTCGGCACCAACGCAATATGGCCCAGGCTGAAAAGCAAGTGGATGATGCAATTTGGGGGGTGATCAAAGATCGGGTGGCCCATCCCAATGATAACGATGATGTCCTCAACATGCTTCTCGCCGCGCGTGACCGCAAAACGGGGGAAGCGATGCCCCTTGCCCAAATGCGGGATGAATTGGCTACGCTGATTTTTGCCGGATACGAAACCACCGAAAAAACCCTGGCCTGGAGTTGGTACTTGCTCTCAGAAAACCCGTCCGGGGCGGGGCGGCTCCACCAGGAGTTGGCTCAAACGCTGGCGGGGCGCGCCCCCACGTTTGAAGACTTGCCCAACTTAAGTTATGCCTACCGCGTGGCGCAGGAGTCGTTACGGTTGTTCCCCCCCGCGTGGGTTCAGGGGCGGCAGGCGGTGGAGGACGATGAAATTGGGGGGTATCGTATCCCCGCGGGGTCGTTTGTCATCATGAATCAGTTTGGCGTTCACCGGCACCCGGATTTTTGGGAGCATCCGAACGAGTTTGACCCGGATCGCTTTTTGCCCGCACGGTCAGCGGATCGCCCGCGCTTTGCTTACAATCCCTTTGGCGGTGGCCCGCGCCAGTGTATTGGGAATGAGTTGGCGTTGATGGAAACTCAAATCGTGTTGAGCATGGTGGCACAACGGTATGCCCCCCGCATCTTACCGAATTTCCCGGTGGAACTGGAACCTGAAGTGACGCTCAAGCCCCGCTACGGCTTACGCGTCATGCTGGAGAAGACCCTGCGGCCCGCTCTCGCATCGCCCGTTCCCGATCAAATTCTGCCCCCAACTTTGTGAATATTTTTTCCGCTTCCTGCAAATGATATTGGCGAATATCGGACCCGCCGGGTTTGCGTCGCCCAATCTCGTAGTGAAGCCGCGCCTCTTCCCAGGGGAGGCCCAGGGTTTGGGCGGTTTTTAGCCCTTTTTCCCAGGTGGGGAAGGCTTTTTGGGCTTTGCCGGTCAGCCATTCGTAGGCCCCTTGCCAAAGGGCGGCGCGCGGTTGGCCTATCGGGAAAATGCGGGCGTATTGGTGAAGGGATTTGAGGGCGTTTGCCGCTCCTTTTTGGCAATCTTCCAGGCGAAACGTAATCGGTTTGATGCCAGAGGGGAGGGTGGATAAATATTCCCCGTATTGCCAGAGGCTTAGGAACACTGCCGGGGGCGCGGCGTATCCCTCAAAGACCGAAAACAGAGTGGGGGTGGCGGTTTTGGCGATCAATTTGCCTGCTTGTACTGCCGCTTCAAACGCGAGTTGATATTCGCCCTGGCGCAACCGGGCAATCGCGAGGGTGCCGTGGTTGCGGGTTTCTTCTGTCAGATCGGGGTTGCTGGTGAGCAGGGTGAGGGCTTCTTCGATCAGCCGGGCGGCTTCTCCCGCGTGGTGGGGGTGTCCCTGGCGGATGATCACCTCGGCTTGGGAACCCAGGCCCCAGGCTTGTTGCTGTGGGCTTCCGTTGCGCCGCCCCAACAGGTGGACTTCTTTGCAGAGGGGTAATGCGGCGGAGTAATTGCCTTGTAAATAATGTAAATCGGCTGTCAAAATTAGCGTGGACCCCAAACGGCTGGAATCTCCCAAGCGGCGGAACATGTCTACGGCTTTTTCCAACAACTTGCGTACCTGGTCCCATTCTGCCAGACCCATCCAATACACACTTTCAACCATCATCGCATAGGCTTTGCTCGGTAAGTGATCCAAATCCTGGGCGACACGATGTCCGTGGGTGAGGTAGTTACGGGCCACGCCATGCAGGGGAATCAGCCCGGCGGCAACCCCCATCGAGCCATAGGCAACTGCCAGATCGGGCGAAGGGCCAGCAGGTTCAGTTTTATTGATGGTGCTAAGGTTGGTGTAGATCATCGCCGTCGTTTTTTGGTCGAAGAAGAATATTTCGGCGAGTAGATGATAAACACGTGCGGTTTCGAGTAGGGTGTCTTTTTGTGCTTGTTGGGTAATGATTTTTTGAGGGCGCGCGCCTTTGAGCAGTTGAAGGCTGACTTGCCCAAGCAGACCCAGGATGAACTGACCTTCTGAGGTGGGCAGGGGTTGTCCCAGGAATTCCAGAGCATGGCGGAGGTGTTTTTCGCTGGTGGCCAATTGCCCCAGGCGCAGGTAAGCCTCACCGAGTTGGCGTTCCCAACGGGCACGGCGTAGGGTGGGGAAGGCGAGGGGACTGGTCTCTTTGAGGGTCCCTTTGGGGGCCTCACTGAGGGCGTGGAATTTTTCGCTTGTTTCGATGCACAGACTAAAAAAATTAACGGCTTCTTGATTGGCGTACTGGCTAAGGGCTTGTTCCCCGGCCTTTTCCAAATACTCAATGGCTTTGTGCGGATCACCTGCACGATTCCAGTGGTGGGCCAACAGGGGGGTGTAAGGTGTCAACTCATCCCCGAAGGTGTTTTCAAACCAGAGGGCAATTTTGCGGTGTAATTCTTGCCGCCGGGAGAATGGGAGCAGGTTATATACGACTTCCTGGGTAATGTTGTGCTTAAAAATGTAGGCCAGGTCGGGGTCGGGTGAGTCAATGGGGGTGATGTCTAATGACTCTAATTTTTTGAGGTAGTCTTGCAGGTTTGGCTTGTCGTTGTCGATGGGGTGGATGTGAAGCAGGGTTTTGAAGGCAAAAATGCGTCCAATGACGCTGGCGACTTTTAACGTAAATTGTTCCTGCACGCCTAAGCGGTCTACACGGCTAATGATGGCACCTTGTACGGTGTTGGGCAGGTTGAGCGAGGAGAGTACCACCTCTGGGGCCAGGTAACAGTTTCCATCGATGATCCGCATCACGCCGGAGTCGCGCAAGCTATAAGCCAACTCCTGGCTAAAAAACGGGTTCCCCTGGGCTTTTTCTTGGATCAGCGCGGCGATGGCGTCGGGCAGAGTTTTGACCCCCAGACTCTGGCTGACCAGGCCGAGGATTTCGTCCGGGGGAAGCGATTCGAGGTAGATCTTGTTCGTGTCGGGATTCTGGAGAATCTGCCGCATTTCGGGGGGGATTGGCTCGGGCATGGGGCGGGTCGCCAGGACGACCAGCAAGGGGCGTACATTGAGGATCACATTTTGGATCACCGCCCACGAAGAAGAGTCTAACCAATGGACATCATCCAGGATGAGTAAGGTGCGCTCACGATTGGCCTGGTTTTGGAGTAAATGCACCAACAGTTTGCGCGTATTTTCTGCACGTACTTCTGCCGTCATTTGTTGGATGACCTCATTGGTCGGGAGGTCGAGGGGCAGGATGTCATTCAACAGGGGGAAGATCATGCCCCACTGGGGGTCTTTGAGCATTTCTGCGGGGAAAGGCGTCCGGCGAATTTGAGAGTCTGTGGTGCCTTCCAGGTAGAAAAGTTTCCGAAAGACGGGACGCCATCCGTGATAGGGTTTGATTTTTTCGATGGCGTCGCCGTAGCCCACGAGGGTGTAGATGCCTAATTTGTTCGCTTGAAGGATTAAATCGGCCAATAAACGCGATTTGCCGATGCCTGCTTCGCCCTGGACTACGATGAGACCGTGCTCACTGCCTCGGAGAAAGGCCTGTAACTGCCCGGACAGAATCGCCCGTTCGGAATAGCGCCCGACCAATTCACTATCTGGTTGGGTAAACGTGATCTTTTTCTGGCCGCGTTTGGGGCGGTAGATGGCGATGGGTTCAGTTTTTCCTTTGACGGAGATTTCTGGCAAATTTTCAAACCGCAGATGACTCTGGGTGGTTTCGTAAGTGGCTGTATCGCAATAAATTTCGCTGGTGGAAGCCATCATCAGGCGGGCCGCGAGGTTAACCACATCCCCCATGATGGTGTATTCCCGGCGGAGGGTGTTCCCCACCGAACCGCAGAAGACCATGCCTGTCGTGACGCCAATCGAATTTCGCAGGCCCAACTCGTCCAGGCGAGCCTTGAGGTCCAGCGCGGTTTGGACCCCGCGCAGGGCGTCGTCCTCGGTGAGGCGGATCCCCGCCCGGCGCCCCGCGGCGAGCCCCTTGGCGGCCTCCTGGTTCAGCCGCTGGATCCCCGTCGGGGAGTCGGAGTGGACGATGGCCCGGCCCCCCGCCTCGGCCACCAGGGCGAGGTTCTCGGGGATCCCGTCCCGGGCCTCCAGCTTGAAGCCCCACCAGTCCGCCCAGGTGGACACCCCCACTCCCCTGGCCGCCAGGACGTCCCGGACCTTGTACGCCTCCAGGGCGTGGTGGAAGGAGCGCACCCGGAAGCCGAGCTCGTCCGCCACCTGGAGGAAGGCCAGCATGTCGTCGGCCCGGTAGCAGTGGACCTGGGCCAGCAGGTCCCCCCGCAGCAGGGCTGCCAGGGTCTCCTTGTCCAGGTCCCGCTCCGGCGCCGGCTCCGGGAAGGGCTCCGGCCCGCCTTCCCCTCCCTTGCCCTTCTTGGACTTCTTGCCCGCCTCGTCCCTCTCGTGCTTCGCCTTCTTCCGCGACCAGGCGTCCCAGGTCTCCTCGTAGTGCTTCGCGGCCAGGAGGGCCTGCCGCAGGGCCCGCAGGTTGCCCATCCGCGTCGACGGCGCCTGCTGCCGCGTGCCGTACACCCGCTTGGGGTTCTCGCCGCAGGCCATCTTCAGGGTGCCGGGGGCGCCGGGGAGCAGCATCGCCCGGCTCCCCCGGGCG
>JABWBV010000347.1 GCA_013359445.1 Anaerolineales bacterium
TGACGAAACTTTTGCCTGTGGCGGTCGCCAGGTCAAGGGTACAAGATAGTTGATCGGGCAGTTGAAGGTGCCGTTCCATCTCGCGGAAAGTACCAAACCGCTCCTGGAGCTTGTCGTTCGAGTGGTAATTTTCATCCGCTAACTCACGTAAGTTTTTATAGCGTCCTCCCAGCAAGTAGCGCAAAGTTTCCCGTATGGCTTCTTTTTGATATTCGCGTCGCTCGCAAAGGGCATCCAGAAACGGTTCGTAACGATCTATGTTGAACCGCGCAGGATCAACACTGGGGCTAATGCGTAACACCAACTCCTGGTTGCGAAAGGTTTGTTGGTCAAGCACTTTCCGCCTCCCTTTCGGCAGACAGTTGGAAATCCGCCGGGGTTTTGATCTCTTTGTATTCGTTGCCGAAAATGTCAATATAGATGATCATGGCTTGTTTACCGAGCGCATGAATAGGCATCTGTACCTGCCAACCATTCTTTTCAATCTCACCGGCATAGAAAACCCTATCCAGCGCAAAGACCTCTCCATCATAATCGTAATCCACCATCACCATTGAGAGGGTTTCTCGGTTGGCGCGTTGGGAGGCTCCTTTGATCATGGCGCGGCTTTTGAACTTGTGGATACGAACAACGGCGTCATCCGAGGGCGTTTGGATATATTCGCAACTGACATCCGGCAAACGGATAAAGTCAAACCCGACCGCTTCAACGGTTTCGTTGACCTGGCTCTCATCCACAGGTTGCGTAATTGCCTCAAAGTCCCGGTTATGCAATTCATTGATGATTGAATATGGAATCCGCAAGATGTAGTACCGGGTTCGCCCCCGATCTAAATAATCTTCGAGGAAGGCGACACTGGCGGCGGGCGCAATGATAAAAAAGCGCGAACCTACCCGACTCCCTAACTGGCTGTTCAAATCGTCAATGAACCCATAATCCAATAAGGCCCTGCCACCTAATAAATGGTTAAACACCAAAACATTCTCTCCACCGCGAAACCCATCCAACTCAATCCCGCCAACGGTATGTTTTTCATCCCGGCATTGGAACAAGTGTAACGCAAAAAAACGCCAATCTACCCAAGGGAGTCTTTTAAGCATTGAGAAATCGTATAGACCTGCATTAAACAATGTAAAAGGTTTATGTTTTAGATTCCTTCCAGTATCCCCTATTTTCTCTTTTAGATTTAGCATACGTCTTTGAATCGTATAGATAGAAAGCTTGCCACAATCAATACCCACCCAATGTCTGCCTAGCTTTTCGGCTACTGCTAACGTGGTTCCAGAACCAGCAAAAGCATCCAGAACAATATCCCCTTTTTTGGAGCCAGATTTTATTACTCGGGCTAATAGTTCTTCATGATTTTCAGTTGGGTAATTATTGCCGAAAGCGTATCCTTTTATATCTGTCCAATTATTATCAATTGGGACATCCTCGGTTTGCAAATACTCAGGTCTTCCGTCAATTCTATTTCCTTCGAGATCGTAGTAGGGGATGGCAGGATTGATTCTTATCCTGCCATTTTCAGTCATGGTATTAATTTTCTCTTGAGTATAAGAAAAGTGCCTTCCGCGTCGAGGTAAGTAAGTTTGCCCCAAAATCACTCTCTCTGGTGGGTTTCGCAGTCCTGGCGAAGTTAAGTCGTCCCATATTGATTCCTTTTCTCGCCCACAATAATTGCATTTGCGTTGTGCTTCTGGATTATGGAAAAAGTAGTTTGCTGTTTTGGAATAGAAATAAATAGACTCTGTACTTACATTAAATCGGGTAAGGTTGCGAAGACGACGATGTAATCGGTTAATCACGATTTCGTTCCTAAAATTTTGTTCTTGAAAAACCTCATCCATTATCACTTTTATATAATGCCCGAAGTGATAATCTAATCGCACAAATATGTTTCCAGTATCAGATAGCAATTCCCGAAGAAAAATTAATCTCTTTCGCAAAAACGAAATAAACTTGGCACCTTGAATTTTAGCAGAATATGACATTTCGCCATTTCCTGAGCCATATTCATCACCTGTGCCGAAAGGGGGATCTATGTAAATGAGCTTAACTCCATGGGTTCCATCAGAATTAATCAAATTTCCCTGTTCCTTAAGCCTTAATAACGATTTCATCGCTTGCAAGTTATCCCCAAATATCAACATATTCTTCCAAGTCCCCTCTTTCACCTCCCCAAACGTCTTTATGGGTTGAAGCGGAACGGCCATCGTTTCTGCTAAAACATCTTCATCCCGCTCCTTTCCAGCAAAGACTAACTCGTATTCTTGCCGCTCCGGGGGAAATAAGATGTGTTTGTAGTCCAGGGGCAGGTTTTCTCCTCGTTCAAGCAGTTCAATCATATGCTGGCGTTGGTAACTGGTCAGGTGCGTCATCCTTATTTTCCTCCAATGGGTAGGGTAATGGTTTGCATTTCGTACTCTTCGATATAGCCTTCATCAGCAAAGCTAAAATATTTTCTATCGCCGATAATCAGGTGATCAAACACCCGCATCTCCATCACCCGTCCGGCAAACACCAGATCACGGGTCAGGATTTTATCTTGTTCACTGGGTTGCGGGTTTCCCGAAGGGTGATTATGGACGGCAATCAAACTGGACGCCAAAGCCTGTGAGGCCCGTAGCATGATTTTGCGAATGGAAGGCTGAGTCTTTGCGACATCGCCTTCGTCAATGTCTAAAACACCCATCACCTTGTTTCCTCTGTCCAATAAAACCACCTTGAACACCTCATGTTTTAAATCCCTCATCAAAGGCATTAAATAATTGGCGACATCTGCCGAGGAACGAATAGACACACTCAAGGCGCGTTCCTCGCTCATCATCCGGCGGCCTAATTCGACAGCCGCTTTGATTTGGGCGATCTTTGCTGTACTCAATCCTTTGATCTCGAATAGTTCAGACGGATCACACGCACTGATGGCCCGCAAGGTTTCAAACTTATTCATCAACTGGCGTCCCAAATCTACCGCGCTGGAGCCTTCTACCCCAACCCGAATCAAGATAGCAAGCAATTCCGCGTTGCTTAAAGTATGCGCGCCATGTTTGAGAAGCTTTTCACGGGGCTTGTCGTCTTCAGGCCAGTTAGTGATGGAACGTTCGTAATTCTTTTTGGGAGGCACTGGGTTTAGCTCATCAGAGGGAATTGCCCTATTTTACACGACAAAATCATTATGCTACTAATCCCTGCGATATTCCTCACGCCAGCAAAGAGATAGCAAATAGAAAAAAAAATTAAGCCGCTCGATTCGTTTGTCGAGCGGCTTAATTTACAAATCAAGCGGCTTAATTTGCGCGTCGAGCGGCTGTGTCCGCGCCATTCAATTGTGGTTATGAAATCTGTTCGGTGGGATGTTCTTCATTCCATTTGGCAATGACCTCGGCCTCGGATTTGCCAATAAACTCGGCATTGCGCCATTTCCCACGAAATTCAGCATTGACCCGTTTTTTGACGGAGGGGTTCACCCGCACCTCAATATTAACGGTTCCATCCTTCTTTCCAACCGGGCGAAAATGCGTTCCATTGGGCAGTTGGACGACACGCCCTGCTTTCAGGCCGTTTTCGAGTTGGACATCCAACTCTGCCAACATCGCCAGCACACTCCCACGACTCTGGTTCGTGGCTTGAATGATGTTTTCAATCAACTCTTCGCTGGTCATGGGTGAGGCCGGTTCCAGGCGAGGCCCGTATGCCGTCCATGCTTGAATTTTATTGACCATAATTAACCTCCAAAAAAAATAGAGAGTTTGAACAATAGGGTGAGTATAGCATAAACCTGAATGGGGCAAAAGTATTTTTCGTACACGAACCGCAGCCGCGACGGATTTCCCGAACCCGGTCGCGCCGGTAAACAGCGTGTGCATCAAACGGGCTTTGTCCAGGGTCACTTTGGCCGTGGTCAGGTCGGCGGTCTCCGGCGAATATTGGTGGCCGAGTAGCACTTCGCCAGGCATGTCCGGGTAAAATCCCATCGTCTTGGGGATGGCCGGGAGGACCCGCAGCGTCCCTTCCCGGAAAATGGCCGGGGCGGTGTACGCGGCTACCTGTTTGGCGGTGAGCAAGGTGGAGTATTTGCCCCCCAACGCGTCAAACAGGTCGTCCGGGTCGGTCATCGGGTGGGTGACGAAGGCTAAGGCGTGCTGGCGTAAATCTGCGGCTTCGGTGGCCTCCGGTTGCACGGTCAAGACGGGGGTCGGGACGGAAAGCGGGCCGTGGAATGCTTGCGGGGCGAGCGCGGCCCCGGCGGTCGCGGCGCGCGGACTGGCCGTGAGCAGGAGGGCTTCCGTCAAAAAACCGCCCTCCGCACTGGCCTGATTCAACTGCCCCGCCAACTGTTCGAGCACTTCCGTCAGCCGGTCGGCGACGCGGTCTTCCATCTGCCAACTGCGGCTCAGGTTCACGCCGGGCACTAAGCCGCTCGAAAAACCCCCGGTGAACCCACTCCCGCCGTTGCGCCCCAGGGCCAACCCGAAGGCGTCCGCCTCCCCGTGGCTCCGGCTCCATTCTTCCGAGGTGCCGTCCGCTTTGCCCCAGGTGTCAGAGACCCCGCCCCCGTAGCTTTTGGTCATGCCGGTCGCGTAGGATTCGGACACGGACACCGCCGAACCCACGTTCGTGGTCAGCCCGCTCGCCACCCCCTCACTGACGCTAAGCGCTTGCCCTTGCATGTCCGCCGTACCCCAACTCTCGTTGGTCCCGTGCGTAACCGTCGTCCCATTGGTTTTGGCGGTACCGTTGGTCACGGTCGTGCCCCAACTGGTGGAACTAGAACTCCCGCCCCCACTACCCCAGCTGGTGCTCCCGCCCACGCTCTGGTTTGAACCCTGGCTACTGCTATTACTTGTGCCAGTGCCAGTGCTAGTGCTGGTATTTATGCTGGTGCTATTGCTTTGATTCGTGGACGTGCTGGTGCTGGTGCTGTTACTGGTTCCAGAGGACGTACCCGTACTTGTGCCGGAGCCGCCCCCCGTACTGCTGTTTTGCCCGTAGCTTCCACCGACCGTCGCACCCCCACTCGCCCCAACACTGGCGCCCCCAGGGACCCCGACGCTCCCGTTTACGCCTCCGTTCACACTCCCGTTCACGCCCCAGTTGGAACCCTCGGCCCAGTTCGTGTTTTGCGAGGCGGAACTGTTCGTCCCGGTGCTGGTTCCGCTACTGCTCGCTTCACTGGTCCCTGTGCCCGTGGTCGTGCCCGAACTGACCCCTTGACTGGTGCTTTGGTTTGTCGAGGTGCCGGTGGTTGTGCCTTCACTCGTTCCCTGCCCCCAACTGGACGAGCCACCCTGGGACCAGTTACTGGATGAACTCTGCGAACCCCCGGAACTGTTGGCGACACTATGGCTGGTCGTGGTGCTGGCGCTACGCGCCACGCTGTCACTGACGCCTTGACTGTGCGAGTCCGTGTGACTCGTGCTTTCGGTGTCAGAGGTTCCGGTGGAGTGCGTGAGACTCTTCGCCACGCCCTCCGAATCGGTGTGCGTCACGGAAATCCCATGCGTCTCGGACTCGCTCACGCTCCACGAAGAATTGGTCCCATGACTGTATGAGTCGGTGTGGCTCGTGCCCTCACCGTGGGAGACGCCCTCAGAGACACTATGACTTTGCGAGCCGGTGGTGGAGTGGCTACCGGAGACGCTGTTGGAGAGCGCGGCCGCCAGGGGGATACTCAGACTCACGCCAATGGACAACGCCCCACGCCGCCGCGAGGCGACATTGGAGACGACCTGCGCGGCACGTATGGCCCGCTGGGTCAACGTGCGTTGGCTGAGATAATCCGCCGTGACCTGGAAGACAAAATCTTCGCGCAATTTCGCCAAACCGCGGAAGAGCAGTTCGTTCTGCTCTTGCGCCAGATCCCCCGCGCCTTCGGTCGCCAGCGCGCCATCTTTTCCCAGACTCCCCCGATCCTCGCGCGGATCGGGGTGCCCCAGGATAGCCATGACGTTTTGTGCCCGTTGGGTGACAAATTCCAGATACCACTCCATCCACTGAATCAGGGGCGGACGGGTTTGCGACTGCTGTAGGTTGGCGAGCGTCGCTTCGACAGCCCCTAAATGGGTGTGGGCACGGAGGGTGGCCTCGTCCAGGCTGTGGCCTTCCCCGGCCGCGCCGTAGAACTGCACCACGCCGACGTGTTCCGGGCTGAAGATACCCGTCGCCATGTACACGTAATCTACCCCGGCCCCATACGCCCCGCGCATCGTCCCCCATTGCTTGCCCAGGATGTTGTAGTCGGCTAATTCCTGGTCATCTACAATCAGGGCGGTTAATTCCCGCAGGGTGATGGCGCGGAAATACTCGCCCCGGTAGGGGTCGCGCACCTGAAACCACAGATGACTAAATAACGTGTCTTTGACAACCAGGCCGTTATCGAGAATGGTCAGCATGGGGGTTATTCTTTCCGCGCCGATGAGGCGGAAGGGGCAAAAAACAACAGGGCAAAAACCATGCCAAACACAAAGCCGCTAGAAAAGACCTTGCTGAGGAGTGGCCAGGGCATGGAGATCGTTGAGGAGCATCAGGGTCACCTTTCCAGGCGTCCGCGTGTGCGCGTGCGGACGATCATCTCTTCGGGCGTGCCGCCTTCGAGCGAGGGATGCACCCACAGCGCTTGGGCCAGCATGCCCAGGAACCCCAGCGGGGAGAGCCATAGGGCCAGGCTGACCAGGACGTTGAGGTAGTTTTGTCCTGACACCAGGGCCGGGTCGGTCAGCAGAGGGGCCAGGGTTTCGTACAACGTCGCGCCCAGCCCAATTAGGGCATACAGGGCCAGGCCGCCGGTCACGCGCCAGCGCAGAGCCAGGACGTTGAACTTTTCCACCCGGATCAGGGCCACACTGCCCCCGGCCATCAACAGCAGGAACCCGGCGACCACGGGGGGCGCAAAAATGGCGGCCGCCAGCGCCAGGCCGCCCGCGGCCAGCGTCCAGGGTTGTTGCGCCTTGAGGGTGGTGAGGGCCAGCCACCCTAACAGGGGCACGAGGAGGACGACCAGCACATGGTCGGCCAACAGGTACAGCACGGCCAAAAAGCCGTTCAGTACCCATAGAAACGGGAGCAAGAACATGCCGAAGGTCATAATGCCTACTGAATAATCGTGGATTCCAACAGATACACAGGCACTTGCAGAGTCGTGGTGGTTTCCTGGGCGTCGCTTTGGACGGCGGTGACCGGGAGTTCGTAGAAACCGGGGTCGTAGGGTTCCAGGTGGAATTGAATGGTGACGGTTTCCGCGGGCAGGGCCAGGGCTGGATAATCCGGTTTGAGCGGATAGGCCCCGATCACGTGCGCGCCCGGATATTGTTGACTCAGTACGTCCACAATCCAGGCCATGCTGCTTTTGGCCAGGTTGATTTCTTCAAACGTCACGCCGGTCAGGGTCTCGTGGCGTGGGCCGTTGGGACACCCATTGGTTACTTCCCCACCGATGACGGTTATCGCAATGTCCACCCCGGTTGCGTTGG
>JABWBV010000348.1 GCA_013359445.1 Anaerolineales bacterium
ATCCCCCCCCCCACCACCTTCATTTTTCAGATTCCAATCCTGTTAAAAACGGGAGCGCCTCTTTTTTAAAATCATCCACACTGACACATATCGGGGTAAACAGAGCTTTTACTCGTCCTTTACAGGGCCTTCATTCCGTTTTTATACCCACATCCTCCCCTCCATGTAAAAATAAAGCCACCCGCAGAGATGGACCATCGGTTAACGCACAGGTTCCCTGAAAACGCACTTGAACCTCCCCGATAGAACCAATCGGCCATCCCCGGCAAGGAAACCCGCGATGATCCGTGTCACTCGTTTTAATGGCTCCAACATCTTCCTCAACGCTGAACTGATTCAGTCCGTTGAAGGCACTCCCGACACCGTCATCACCCTGACCAATCAGATCAAGGTTGTCGTCAAAGATGATCCGCAGACCGTCGTCGACGCCATCATCGCTTATCAACAGAAGGTTCACACCCCGTTTACACGTACAGGAGAAAAATAAATGGACCTGGGAACTTTATTTGGGCTACTCCTCTCTTTGGTCGTCATCACCATTGTCATGATCATGGACGGAGGCTCACCCGCCGAATTATTTCTCCACCCCCAAGCGATTTTACTCACGCTGGGCGGTTCGTTTCTTGCTACCGCGATTTCCACCCCCCTCAGCGTTGCCCTTGCCCTTCCCAAATTAATTGGCCTGGCCTTCAAAGGGGACAAAACCGAACCCGCCGCGGCCATCGAAACCCTCGTCAAAATGGCCGACCGCGCTCGCCGCGATGGTCTCCTGGCTCTCGAAGACGAAAGCAAAAAGATTTCCGACCCCTTCCTCCGCAAAGGCTTAATGCTGGTGGTAGATGGAGTGGACCCCGCACAAGTACGCGCCATCATCGAAACAGAAATTCACAACATGGAAAAACGCCACGCCCAGGGCATCGGCATGTTTTCCGCCGCAGGTGGGTTTGCCCCCACCTTTGGCATTATCGGAACCGTGATGGGGCTGATCACCGTGCTCCAACAACTGGATGAGCCAAGCAAACTGGGCAAAGCCATTGCAGGCGCCTTCCTCGCAACCCTTTGGGGCCTCCTTTCCGCTAACCTGATCTGGCTTCCACTCGGAAGCAAACTCCGAAATAAAAGCGAACACGAAGTCGTTTACCGGGAAATGCTCCTCGAAGGCATCCTCGCCCTCCAAGCCGGTGAAAACCCTCGCCTGGTCAAAGAAAAACTGAGCGCATTTCTCGCCCCCAAGGCGCGCGCGGGTGAACCCGTAAGCGGTTCGCCCGCAAAGGCAGGGACAAAAGCATGAGTCACGGGAGTGGTGGCGGGCACGGAGGCGGTGGTGACGAACGCTGGCTGGTCAGCTATGCCGACTTTATCACCCTCCTCATGGTCCTTTTTGTCGTTCTTTACTCGATGAGTCAGGTGGATGTTGCCCGGTATCGTCAACTGGCCGACGGGTTACGCGCCGCCTTTGATGGCAACGATCCGAACATGGTGGACCCGGAAATCAATCTTGGCGGGCTGGGCGATGACGAAGCCCCCGCCCCTATCATTGTCTCCGGCATTCCCAACGTTCCCGCTCAATCCACCGAAATTGCCGGGCAACTAACCGACTTGCTCAGCATGTCCGACCTCGGGAGCATGGTAAGCGACCAAAACAACATCGAAGGCGTGCTGATCTCGGTCAGTGAGCGGCTCCTGTTTGTGCAAGGAACCGCGGAACTCCAACCCGATGCCTACCCCGTGCTAGATACCGTCGTGGAAATGATCAACGCCATCGACAACGAAGTGCGCGTCATTGGCTACACCGACGATAGCCCCCCCCAAGACCCCCGCTATCTAACCAACTGGGAATTGTCGGTCGGGCGCGCCCTGACCATCGTCACTTATTTGCAGGCGAAAGGTGTGGCCCCGGAACGTCTGATTGCGATGGGGCGCGGGGAATACGCCCCCCTCTTCAATAACGACACCCCCGATCACCGTACCCTCAACAGTCGGGCCGAAATCATCATTGTCTATCCGATGGCCTCCGAAATCCTCAACCTCAATGTATTTGAAGCGACGGACCAGGACCCCACCGATAGCGAGACCAACGAAAATCCCCCTCAAGGAGAAACTCCCTGATGAAAGAAAAATTAGCGGCCATTGCCAAATCCTTCTCCAAAGCCATTCTCGCCTTTTTCACCACAATTGCGCTAGGCATCACCTTCTTCATGGCCTATATCATGATGGCCCCCGACGACTGGCCCAAACCCTTTTATCTCGTTTACCGGATTCCGACCGCTGTTCCGGCCTCCGAAGCCGTCGCCCACGCCGCCGAAGCTGAACCCGTTCAGGCTTCTGTCCCCACCGAACCACCCCCAGCCGCCGAAGTGGAAATCCGCGCGGGACAAGGTCTCATGGTCGAAACAGGCACCAAAATCGTCAACCTCGCGGAACCCAGCGGGCGGCGTTACATCAAAGTTAACATCGTCCTCGAATATGCCCCCACCGACCTGGAATACTATACGATGGGCGAAGAGGAAAAAACCGAATACCTGACCGAGTTTTATGCCGAAATCGAAACCAAACAACCCGTCATCAATGACCTGCTAATCACCCTCCTTTCCAGCCAGACCTTTGAATCTGTCTACACCGCCGAGGGCAAAGAAACCCTTCGCACCCAAATCATAGACTTCATCAATACGCGCCTCCCCGAATACCGCGTAATTTTTGTGTACTTCACAGAATTTGTCGTGCAGTAGAGTAATCCGTAATCAGCATCCCCTCTCTAAAAACCCTCCCTCCATTCTCTCACGCTAACGCCTCCCCCTAACTCTCCCTCCCCCACCATGCTCTCCCAAGCCGAAATCGACGCCCTCCTCTCCGGTCAGATCAACGCCGACAATCCCGAAAATGAAGCGGGAGTCAGCCTGGCCAAGTTGATGAGCCCGGTCGCAGAACCCAAAGCGCCCAGCGAAGATGCCTCGCGCCAAATCCGGCCCTACAACTTCTGGTCACCCGACCGATTTTCCAAAGAGCAAATGCGCGCTGTCGAACTCATCCACGAAGACCTCGCCGAACGCCTCACGGCCTCCCTTCCCTCCTTTTTGCGTCTCAGCCTGCGGATGCGTGTGGTTCACACCGAACAAGGCCGTTTTCACGAATTTCTGCGCGATGTGGACCCTGGCACGCTCTTTCACCTCATTGCCCTTGCCCCGCTCCCCGGGCAAGTCATCATCACGGTCAGCCCGGATGTCAGCTCGATCATACTCGAACAACGGTTGGGTGGGCGCGGGGACCAAATCCACCGCGGGCGCAAATTTACGGAAATCGACCAAACCCTGCTCCGTAACTTCGCCGAACACATGCTCGCCGACATCAAAACCGTGTGGAGCAAAGTCGTCGCTATCGAACCAGCCCTGGAAGACAGCACCACCAACCACCATTGGGTGCAGATGACGATGGGAAGTGAGCGCGTCATGCTCATCTCGTTCGAAATCCCCCTGCAAAACGCCACCGGCGCGATGAACGTGTACATCCCCTTTTCCACCCTTAAACCTATCGCCGCCGTGCTCAACCCCCACGTTTGGATCACCGGCCACAAAGACAACCAACCCAATCTGGAATCCCGCCAGGCCGCCTTTGAAGGCCTCGCCACCATTGGCCTGGACCTGAGCGTCATCCTGGGCACAGCCAAACTCACTATGCGTGAAATCGCCAATCTGCAACCGGGCGACATCATCCTGCTTGACACCCATCCCCAACAAGATGTCCCCATCCAACTCGCCAAAAACACCCGTTTTACGGGTCGCATCGGAAAAATTGGAGAACGCCTCGCCGCTCAAATTACGCATATCCTCCCCACCTCCGAAAAATTCACCTTCTAATCCCCCGGAAAAACGCGATGAACACTCCCCCCGAACAAATCCACCTCACCCAATCCCCCTACCCCTCAGTTGCCCCGCACCCCAACGGAAAACCAGAAGCCATCAACATTGATCTCCTGATCGACATCCCCGTCCAAATCTCTGTCGAGTTGGGGCGAACCCAAATGACCGTTCGGCAGGTGCTGGAGTTGGAACGCGGTTCGGTTATCGAGTTGGAACGCGTGGCAGGTGATCCGGTCGATGTCTTCGTCAACGGCAGTCTGATCGCAGTCGGCGAGGTGGTGGTGGTTGATGACCGGTTTGGAATTCGCATCTCCAGCCTGGTGGTGCCCACCCTCAATGGAGGCAAATGATGCGCACCGCCCTTGTTAATCACTGGAAAGGGAAAAAATTTCCGGCTTGGGGATGGGGACTGCTCGCCCTGGGCGGACTACTCCTCAGCATGGGCCTGGCCACCCCCGCGGAAACCCCGGTTTTCGCGGGGAACGGGGCCACGGACGGGGCGGCCAACGCGCCCGGGATCACGCCCCCCGCGGAACTCGGATTCTCCGCGCTGGATGTTTTACTCAAGCTGGGGTTCGTCATTGGGTTAATTTACGTCAGTCTGTATCTGCTTCGCCGTTGGAGTCAAATGTCCGGCAAGGCCTCCCGCCAACTGCATGTGCTCGAATCCCTGGCCTTGTCTCCCCGCCAAACTTTGCACCTGGTGCGGGTCGGGTCGCAAACCCTGTTGATTGGCGCAACCGATCAGGCGCTGGCCTCGCTTGGGACGTTCGAGTTACCGCTTGACCCACTCCCTGATCCAGAAAAACCTACCCCGCCGTTTTCCACTCTACTGACGCAAGCGCTCACCCCGGCAATTTCCCCTCTAAAGGTGTCCCATGACCCGGAATCGTAAACGCCTGTTTTTGTTTTTGTTTGTTTTAGGCCTTATGCTCTTCCTGGCAGGGTGTGCGACAGAAGGCCCGCTGGCCGCGCCAGGGGTTTCGTTGACGGTGGACCCCGCGGGAGAACCGGAACAGGTCAGTACAGGGGTGCAATTGTTGGTTTTGCTGACCGTGTTGTCCATTGCCCCCGCGATCCTGAGCCTGGCGACTTCTTTTACCCGGATCGTGATTGTACTTTCGCTTCTCCGCAATGCGATTGGCACCCCCACTATCCCACCCAATCAGGTTTTGATCGGGTTGGCGTTGCTTCTGACCTTTTTTGTGATGGCCCCGATTTATAACCAGATCAATGAGCAAGCCCTGCAACCCTATTCGGAAGGGGAAATCGCGCAGGAGGTGGCCTTTGCACGGGCCAGCGAACCGCTCCGCGCGTTTATGTTTGCCCAGACGCGAGAAAAAGATTTGCAGTTGTTTGTGAGTATGAGTGAGATGGACCGCCCCGAAACACCGGCGGACATCCCGACGGTGGTCTTGCTCCCCGCGTTTGTGATCAGCGAACTGCGGGCGGCGTTTATTATGGGGTTTGCCATTTACATTCCTTTTTTGATTATTGACATGGTTGTTTCAAGCATCCTCCTGGCAATGGGGATGATGATGTTGCCGCCCCCGTTGATCTCCCTGCCGTTTAAAATTTTGTTGTTTGTGATGGTGGATGGGTGGTATTTGATCGCCCGTTCGCTGATGGTGAGTTTTTTATGAACGACTCCACACTCCTTTCTTTGGCGCAAAACGCCATCATGGTGACGCTGATCCTTGTGGCGCCTGCTTTGCTTGTGAGTCTCATTATTGGGAGCGTGGTCAGCTTTTTTCAGGCGGCGACCCAAATCAATGAGGTGACATTGACGTTTGTCCCGAAACTCCTGGCTGTCATCCTGATTTTGGTGCTTTTAGGGTCTTGGATGTCCCAACATTTGCTGACCTTTACGACCAATTTATTTTCTAGCCTGCCCGAAATGATTCATTAGGCAAAAAAATGTACGCCTACACTCCTCCCCCCCTTTGTGAAAAACTCAATGCGATTCTGGCGCAGGTTCAGAATTTGCAACCCTTACCCACAAGTATTCATCAGATTTTGCGCGCGCTCAATAAACCGGAAACCACCGCGAAGGAATTGGCGAACCTGCTGGCAACCGATCAGGCCCTCACCGCACATACGCTTCATGCCGCCAATTCGGCTTTTCTTGGCTATAGTAGCCCATGTTCCTCTTTGATCGAGGCGGTGATGCGCCTGGGTTTTAACCAATTAAGGTCGGTTGTTTTTACAGGTTTGGCGTTGAATCCGCTTTCGCGCAGATTGGTCGGGTATGGGCTGGGGGCCGGTGCCCTGTGGGAACACTCGGTCGCAACCGCCCAATATGCGCGTAAGATCGCCCAGGTGCTTCATTATGCAGAGCTTGAAGAGGCGTATATTGCGGGGCTATTGCACGATATGGGGAAGTTGTTTCTCGATCAATTCGTCTTGGAAGACTATCATCAGATCGTACAACTGATGAAGGAAAAGCAGATCAGTGTCTGGCAGGCCGAGGAAGTCATGTTTGGGATCGATCACGCGCGTTTGGGCGGGTTGGTCGCCAAAAAATGGGATTTGCCGTCAAAATTTGTTGAGGCCATTCAGTATCACCATTTACCCTCATTTGCCTGGAGATACAAAGAATTAGGGGCCATTGTCAACATTGCCAACTCGTTTACGCCGAAAGATTCAACGAGCCTCGCGGGGCTGGATGGTCGCCTCCCCAACCCGATTGCAATGGAAATTCTCCAGCTGGACCCATATGGCCTTGACCGGCTGTGGGGGTCAAAGCGCGAGTCAAAGTGTCACTCCCGCCGCAACGTCCACCCCTATTCCCCCACCGACCGCAGCGCCGGCTGAACCGGAGCCGACGGCTACAGCCGCGCCGACGGTGGCGGCGGTCGAGCCAACCGCCGAGCAACGAGCCGAATCCAGGGTTGAGTCGCCAGGCGGCGAGCTGGACATGCGCACGCTGCCCCGCTTTGCCGATGCGGAAGTCATTTACGAAGACAAAGCAACCACCATCTATGTTACCCCGGCTGAAGTGGCCGCCGTGGCCGATTTTTCTCGTCAGGAATTGGGGGCGCTCGGCTGGCAGGAGTACACCCAACCCAATACCGCCATGGCTGATGACCCCAGCATGGAGCAAATGACATTCAAAAAAGACGGCCAGGGGTTGTCAGTTTTTATCACCATAGCCCCGGCTCAGGATAATAAAACCAGTGTCCAATATGCGCCCATCCCCCTCCTGGCTGACCTGCCGGCGCTGGCGGATGCGCGCAACATCGAGTTCAGCGACTCACAGTTATACCTGGGCTACACAACCCCCTCCGATTTTGACGCCGTTATCACTTTCTACCGGGAACAACTGGCCGCGCCGGAGTGGCAGGAAGTTGCCGATCGAAGCGCGGTCGAGCCGGAGAGGACCCAACTGCTTTTTGCCGGTAAAGAGATGGCCTTGTGGCTGGAATTGACCCCGGCCGGTGATGGCCTCACCAAAGTTGTCCTCCAGCCAATGAGCAATGAGGAAATTGCTGCCCTGGGCAACTCGGAAACACCTCCCCCGGCAGCGACCGGAGAAGCAGAATCGGTGGAAACCGACGGCTCCGGCCTGGAACAGTTGCCCCTGCCGAGCGATGCCCAGGAAGTGAATT
>JABWBV010000349.1 GCA_013359445.1 Anaerolineales bacterium
GAGGGGGAGAGGAGGGGGAAGCGTCGTTCATAGTTTTCGTGTGGGTAAATAGGGTAGATAAAGTAGATAAGGTAAATAAGGTACTTTATCTACCTTATTTACCTTATCTACTTTATCTACATCTTCAAGACCACCTTCAACCCCTCCACCTCCAGCGCAGGCACCGCCGGATCATCCACCACGTCCACGCCCATTTCCAGGCAGGTTAAGCGGCAAATGTCCAGAATATCGCCCGTGCCGGAGAGGCGGATGCGGGTGTGCCCGGCCTCGCGCAATTTGCGGATTTGTTCATGGGCACGGGTGCGGGTGCGACGATAGAGATTGAAGGATTGTTCGATGTAGTCCACCGTTAAACGGGCGCGGAAGGCCAGTCCTTCGGGGGTAATGATATAACGGAGTTTTTTGCGTTCGGCACGTTGGAGTTTCACGTACCCTTTCGCCACCATGCGTTTAAGGTGCCAATTCACCGTGCCTACCGCCACCCCCAACTTGTCAGCAAGGGTGGTCTGGTTGACATCGGGATCGGCCTCGATGTGTTCGAGCAGGTGAAGGTCACGGGTAATTTCGACATCCATCGGTGAAAACTCCAAAATTCAACTCCTGAATTATAACTTCAGATGGCGCGGGGTCAAGAGAAGGGATTAGACAAAATGCACAATTGCACCCGGATTTTTTTAGCGGTTTTCACAATAGACACCCCCCCAGGGGACAGGTAAACTATGCTTACTCCTGAAGCAAGGTCCCAAAGTAGTACCTCCTGAAGACCGATGATGAGCCGTCTGTGATAAGCAGGCGGCTCATCGGTTTTAAGGGGCATCGAATCAAAGCGCTTTGACCATGTAACAAAATGCACAAATACAACCGGTTTTTTTTATGTATTTGTCCCAATAGACACCCCCCCTTGCAACAGGTAAACTATGCTTACTCCTGAAGCAAGGTCCTGAAGTAGTCCCTCCTGAAGACCAATGAGCCGCCTGTGATAAACAGGCGGCTCATTGGTTTAACGGCTGGGAAAAAAAGGATTAATTACTCACGCTCAAAGAGGTAAAACGCAAAAAAAAGGATGGAAGGGGGGATGTACATCCCCCCTTCCATCCTTTTTTTCGGAACTTCCTACTCTTGGTGAGCAGGTACAAAGGGGAAGTAGCTACGCTGAATCTAATATCTCGCTATACACCGCGTTCAGTTTCTCCCCCCACCGAGGATGGGTCCAGTCTGCCGCCCAGGCCGCGCCCGCATCTTGCAACCGCTCCGCCAAATTCTCTTTGACCAATATGCCGATGATGCTCGCACCCAGCCGGCGGGTATCATTGGGTTCGACCAAAATGGCCGCAGGCCCCACCATGGCACTGGTCCAAGCTGTTTCTGCCGCCACGACCGGTGTACCACATGCCAGGGCATGGCGGATCGCCCCGCCCCACGCCGAAACCCCCACCGGATGAAAAACCACGGACGCCCCCTGGTATAACAGGGGAAGCGAGGTGGGCAAAACGTGGGGCAAAACCCGAAGCGTATCTTCAATTTTCAACGCACGCGCCACTGTTTCGACAAATTGGGCCGCCGACTTGCTCAACCCCAACATCAGCAATGGGTACTGTTGCCCGACGGGGCCAGCCACCCACGTCCAGGCATTGAGCACACGGCGCAGACTGGCTTCGTCCTCGGGGCCATGATAGAGGACGTAGGCTTCGGGGAGGTCAACGCCGGGCAGGGATGGGGCAGAGGGTTTGTCGGGAATAAAAGCGGGGTGGACGATGGGCGGGAGGGGATACACCTCCTGCCCCGCGCGGGGAGGCAGATCATTGGGCCAGATCACTGCCTGGGCGCGGGCGGTTCCCCCGGCGGCGAGTGCCCCGCGCAGGCGTGTTAGCAGACCGCCACGGGGTTCCCCGCGCACCGGGTCAAATTCGCCTGGCTGGGTAGGGCTTATGAGGGTGCGGGTTCCATTCAAGAGGGAGGCGGTTTCGGTCGTCAGATGCAATAAATCCGCGTTCAGTTTTTGGCGCAGGTGAGGCAGGGTTTGCTGTTCCCACGCTATACGCGCCTGGGCCGAGGTGGGCACCACGTGAACATCGAGGTGGGGAGGAAGCCAGGGGGGGGGCGGCTCAGGAACGGCAAGGAGTGGATGAAGCGATTTCGGCAGATAGGCCAGCAACGCCAGTAAATGCAATGCGGCTGGGCTGGTGGGTTCGTGGCAAAGCGGCCAACCGTTGTAAAGGATACGAAGGGCAGTCATGGCATGGATTATACCTATGTTCGGAGGTTGTGCAAAAAGGTGGGCAAAGACACCCCCAAAGTCAAATCAAAATTTGCCGCTCAGATCGAGTAAAATTTTCTCAACCTCCCGAAGCTCAACATTCCGCCCATGCCCCTCACCTTCCGTCACCCCTTCCGCAAATATCAGCGCATGATCCTCGCCCAGGTGGACGCCGCGCTCGAAAACCCAAAGGATGATCGCAAATACCACATCGTCGCCCCCCCCGGCGCGGGGAAAACCATCGTCGGAATCGAACTGGCCGCGCGGTTCGGTCAGCCCGCCGTCATCTTCGCCCCCACCACCACGATTCAAGGACAATGGCGCGAGAAAGTGGGGATGTTCCTCGACGATCCATCCAAAATCAACGACCACGCCAGCCTCGACCCCGCGCGGCTCGCCCCGCTCAACATCTACACCTACCAACTCATCTCCACCGCCGCCGAATCGCAAGATCACCTGCGCGGCATGGCCCTCCAAAAATGGGCCGATGACCTCGTCAAAGAAGGCCAGGTCAAAACCCCCGCCGACGCCCTTGCCCGCATCGAAACCATCCGCCAAAACAACCCCGCCGCCTACACCCGCGAACGCAACAACCGCACCCTCCGCCTCAAACACGACTTCCTCCGCCGGGACGACATAGATATTTCTCGCTTCCTCCATCCCAACGCCAACGCCCTCATCCAAAGCCTCCTCGACTTCGGCGTCCGCACCATCATCCTCGACGAATGCCATCACCTCCTCGACTACTGGGCCATCGTCCTCCGCCACCTCATCCGCCAGATTCCCAACCCCATCATCGTCGGCCTCACCGCCACCCTCCCCGACCCCGAAACCGACCTCGAATACGAAAACTACACCGCCCTCCTCGGTGACGTAGATTTTGAAGTCCCCACCCCCGCCGTCGTCAAAGAAGGCGACCTCGCCCCCTACCGCGACCTCGTCTACTTCACCGAACCCACCCGCGAAGAAACCAACTACCTCAAACACATCCAAGACGCCTTCGAGCGCGCCACCGCCGACCTCACCGCCAGCACCCCCTTCCGCGTCTGGCTGATTCAGACTCTTTTTCAAAAGACAAAACCAGACGGAACGCCCCTCCCCTGGGCGGAAATGCTGAACGAACAGCCTCTCCTCGCCATCGCGGGCTTGCGCTACCTCACCCGCGCGGGGATACCACTCCCCCCCAACCTCCCCATCCCCCGCGAAGCCACCGATCCCCTCGAACTCCCCGACTGGGTCGTCCTCCTCGAACGCTACGGCCTCGACTACCTGCAAGTCAGCCCTGAACCCGCCGACCACGCCCTTCTCAAACGCCTCAAAGACATCCTCCTCCCCTTCGGCCTCACCCTCACCGAGCGGGGGATGCGCCAAAGCCGCTCCCCCGGCGACCTCGTCCTCACTTTCTCCGAATCCAAAGACCACGCCGTCGCCCACATCCTGTCCGAGGAGGCGAAAGCGATGGGAGACGCCCTCCGCGCGGTCATCGTCACCGACTTCGAGCGGATGAGCAGTGGGGTGCAAAAACTCTCGCGTCCCCCCTCTCCCCGCGCCTCTAATCTCCCCTCTCCCGGCGGGAGAGGGGTTGAGGGTGAGGGTGAGGGGCCTGAAGTCTTCCCCCTCGACCCCGACGCGGGGTCCGCCATCCGCCTGTTTCGGCACCTCGTCGAACACCCGGACACCGACCGGCTCGAACCGATGCTCGTCACCGGCAAAACGCTCCTCGTAGATGCCCACCACGGGGACGCGCTGATCGAACGGTTCAACGCGTGGCTACAAGCCCGTCACCTCACCGCCACCTGCCGCTACAAGCCCACTGACTCCCCGCAAATCTACGAAGTGACGGGGGAGGGCAAAGATTGGTCGTCCCGCACCTATGTGCGGATGGTGACGGAGGTGTTTGAGCAGGGGATCACGCGGTGTCTGGTGGGGACACGGGGGATTTTTGGGGAGGGGTGGGATTCGCTGGGGCTGAACACGTTGATTGACCTGACCAGTGTGACCACGTCCACGTCCGTTCAGCAGTTGCGCGGGCGCACGATCCGGCTAGACCCGGCGTGGAAACGGAAAGTGGCGCACAACTGGGATGTCGTCTGCGTGGCGAAAAAGTTCGAACGGGGGGATGTGGATTTGCGTCGGTTTATTCAACGGCACGAGCGGTATTGGGGCATTGTGCCGTTCACCCAAAAGGAACAGGTGATGCAGGATGTCCGCACGATGGCGGGGAATTTGGCGGGAGCGGCGGTTGGCGCGGCGGCGACCCCGCGCGGGCAGGGAGGGGCGCAGATGTTGGGCAATGAACTCGCCGGGCAAATCGTCAAGGGGATGAATCACGTCAGCCCGGAGATGGCGTTTGAAATCGTCACCCGTGGGGCAAAGTACACCAATTTCGACAAATATACCCGGCGGATGGTTGCCCAAATTCCTCGGCGCAATGAGGCGTATGATTTGTGGAAGATCGGGGAGGATTACAGCAATTTTGTGTACAAGGCGACGCGGCTGGACACGAAGGACTTGAAAATCCGCACGGTGTTTACGATTGAAAACACGCTCAAACGAATGTTGCGCCAGTTTTTGGCGACGTTGGTGAGCAGTATTGCGATTGTCTGTTATCTAATGTTCCGGGTGATGGTGGCAGGGGCGGCAGAGGGGGCGTCTCTGGACATGTTGTTTTTGTGTGGGTTGGTGGCACTGGTGGGCGGAACCGGGCTGATTTTCCTTTTCAACGCGCGCAACGCGTACCTGATCGGGCGCAAGTTCCTGGTCGAACAGCCCCCCGATGGCATTTTGTTGGACGTGGGCCGCGCCCTGCTCGCCGCCTTGAAAGACGCCGGGCTGGTCAGCCGCCATCTACAACCCGACTACATCCGCGTCGCCGAAACGCCCGATAACAGCTACCAGGTCTTTCTCGATTACGCCTCGCCGGAGGACGCGTCGGTGTTTATTGAGAGTTACGAGCAAATTTTTGAGCCAGTGGTGGATCAGCGGTACATCATCCTGCGAGACGATACCCGCTTGCCGAACATCGGCCTGGCCCCGATGTGGTTGGTGTTACGCAACTGGTTCCGAAATACCGCCGGTTACGAACCCGCCTACCACCCCGTGCCGAAGTTACTGGCCTCGAACAAAGAGCGCGCCGAGGCGTTTTCCCATTATTGGCGGCGCGAGGTGGGCGGGGGCGAGTTGGTGTTCACGCGGACGGAGGAGGGGCGCAGGATGTTGCTCCACGCGCGGGCGCAGAGGCGACCGAAGGCGAAGGGGCTGGCGTTTGAGATTTGGCGGTGAGGCGTTTCATATTCAACCTTTTTTCGGGGAGTTTCTTCTCTAAGCCTGAACAGTTACATTTTTCCTTTGTTGCTATAATGAAAACCTGGTTCTACCGGGAGTAACGGGAGAGCCAAAAATCTTCAAAAGAAGTGCCTGTATTTAAGACAAATGCCTATTGAGAGGCGTAAAATGAAAAATTATTTCGGGAAATTAGATGTGCTTTTTCCAGAGCAAAATATATATAATGGGCAATGGTCTGCTCGCAACCAGATATTGTTATTTTTAGTATTAACTGTCGGGTTTTATTTTGTTGGTCTAGTTTTTCAGCCCAATGGCTTCACTGGGTTTGATTGGGTAAATTTTTTCTCAAAAGGAGTTATTCCCCCGTTTTATCCCCCTTGGGGAAAATATGTTTCGCTATTAGGTTGGCCATTGATGTTTGGATTAAGTATGGCAGGTATCGGCGTAGCGATTGTTAAACGTGCGGTGCATCCAATCAGTGCTGTTTTTGCATTCATCACCTTACCTGTTTTTTGGACAATGTTCTTAGGACAATTAGAGGGTCTGATCGTGGTTGGCCTATTAGCATTGCCCTGGTTGACACCGTTTGCTTTGCTAAAGCCACAAATTTCTTTTTTTGCTTTTGGGGCACGGAAGTCTTATATTGTGGCTGGTATCGTTTGGATAATTATTTCTATCTTAATTTGGGGATTTTGGCCTCAGAAAATGTTGGCGATAGATGGTTATTATGGCGGTATACGTTATGTACAAGATATTTCAATTGGATGGAGAGGCCTCATTATCGCTTTACCTTTGTTTTGGTTCTCAAGAGGAGATATAGATATGCTTATGATTAGCGGGGCATTCTGCACACCACACCTTATTCCCTACAACATGCTTCCCTTTATTCCAGCAATCGCCCGACTAAAACCCCGTTTTGCAATCATTACCTGTCTACTTTCCTGGCTACCTTTTTCCGCGAATTGGTTGGGGCCAATAGGCTGGTGGTTAGGTTGGTTGGTTGTAATATGGTTATGGCTGGCTCTCGCATATATACGTTATAAGGAATCGCCCCGTCAATCGTTACCCAATCAAAGCTAAATAATTTCACCCATTCAGTGGCACTTTTTCCGATATTACCTTTCTCATCGTCAAGGATACATAAACCTCCACAACCCCAACTCCCGCTCCCCATCCGCATACACCCCTGCCGCCTCCAACTGCCCCTCAAAAATCCCCCCATACGGATCGCTTTCCTGCACGATGTACGCGTTGCCGAACACGTAGTCCAGCCCAATCCCGGCCAGATACTCGTCTGCCGTGCCCGCTTTCATCGCGTTGAAATAGGTCACACTGCTGATTAGCCCATCCAGGTTGACGATGGTGCGCCCTTCGACAAAGTAACCGGTGGAGCCACTGCCCGTTAACCCGATCAACGCGCCGGGTTCGGTGTTCGCTTCGAGCCAGTTTGCCCGGCGGAGGTAAAAAGCTTCCGTGTCGCGGGTTTCGGCGGAGAACATGCGGGGGATGCGGAGGAGGTGGGGGTAAAGGAGGGCAACCGTAAGGATGAACACCAAAGCAACGGCAAGGCGTGAAACGTGATTCGTAAAGCGTGAGTTTTTTTTGAGAGTCTGCCAAAGCATCTCGAGTGCCATCCCTCCCGCCAGCACGACCACCAGCATCTCCGCAAGCCAGTACCAAGTCCGTTCGGCGACACTGCCGCCAATTTTGTAGTAAGCGATTTGCATCAGACAACCGCCCAACAGGGGAAGAAGTCCGAGACCCCGCACGGTTTGCCACGCCCAGGCGCGGTTTTTCCAAACCAACCAACTAATCAACCCAACCGATAAAATCCCTAACCCCGCGAGGGCCACACGCCGCGCCCCGGTCGTCGGTTCCTGCCCCGTCAGGGTGATCAGCCCCTCCG
>JABWBV010000350.1 GCA_013359445.1 Anaerolineales bacterium
GAAAAGAGCGTCTGAAAACACCCAGCCCAAACCCTAAAGGTTTTCTCTGATAGGCGCATGTCCCTGAAAAGGCTCATTTTTGGGCTGGAAATGGGACTCAACGGGGCAAAAAACCTTTAGGGTTTGAGTTTTCAGAAGGTCTCTAAGGGGTACCAAGGGGCGCGAAGGGTTTTTGATTTTTATTTCTTTGAGGGTTGAGCGTGGTAGCGCATACAAAAAAAGGTATTCAACAAACTTTCACATCGAACGGGGACCCGACCTACCAGGGGACTGCGTTATCTATAGGAGTTTAAAATGGCAAAAGTCAAATTAAACCCCGTCCTCGAGCACATGCGCGGGGATATAGGGGACCTGGTTTTTAAGAAATATGGCGACAGAACGATTGTTTCGCGCAAGGCGGATTTGAGCGGAGTTAAACCTTCGGAAGCCCAGCAGGCACACCGCCAGCGCTTCAGTCAGGCCGCCCTGTATGGCAAGATGGTGCTGGCCGATCCGGAAACAAAGGGCCTGTACGAAGAGGTGGCCAAAAAGAAAGGACAGCCGGTGTTTTCCCTCACAGTGGCGGACTTTTTTAACGCCCCCGTGGTGGATGAGGTGGACCTGTCCGGGTATTCCGGGCAGATTGGGGAGACCATCCTGGTGCGTGCCCACGACGATTTTCAGGTGACGGATGTGACGGTGACGCTTGCCCGTACCGATGGCACGGCCATCGAAAAAGGCGATGCGGTGCTCTCGCCGTCCGGGCTGTGGGCGTACACGACCACGCAGACCGTTGCCGAGGGAACGACCGTACGCATTGAGGTCACGGTGACAGATCGTCCGGGTGGGGCAGGCTTGCTCACGGAAGAGACGACGCTCTAAAAAATGTTTTCCGCCTTGCCGGGTAGGGGGGTAAGGTGGGGGTGTTGTAACCGCGCTCAACCCTTTTTGGTTACACACGAGGCCGTACCTCTCTGATGGGGTGTTCAAATTCCTTTTGGCGTTCCTGTTTGGGCTAAAATCCTAACCCGGATAAGCCAGAAAAGAGAAACCTTTCACCACAAAGGGCACGAAGGGGCACAAAGGAACACCAAGAAGACCTTTTATTTTTTTTACCCTTTGTGTTACTGGGTGTCCTTTGTGGTAAATTTTCCTGCTTTACACCATGTCTGAATCTTTATCTATACCTTCTACAACTGATGACTCCTGGGACTTGATCATCCAGCCCCAGCGCAATCTGTTGGACCTGCGCCTGCGGGAACTCTGGCGGTACCGGGATTTGGTGATGCTGTTTGTCCGGCGGGACTTTGTGGCCGTGTACAAACAAACCATCCTGGGGCCGCTGTGGTACCTCATCCAGCCCCTGCTGACGACGATCACCTTTACTTTCATCTTTGGGCAGATCGCCAGCCTGCCCACCGATGGCCTGCCGCAGTTTTTGTTTTATATGTCCGGTACGGTGGTCTGGGCGTATTTTGCCGACTGCTTGAACAAGACGTCGAACACGTTTGTGCAAAATGCCAATTTGTTCGGCAAGGTCTATTTCCCCCGGATGGCGGTGCCGGTTTCGATTTTGCTGTCCAACCTGATCACGTTTTTTATCCAGTTTGCATTGTTCCTGGTGTTTGTGGGCTATTTTGTCCTGCGCGGGACGGCGATCACGCCTAACTGGCTGTGGGTGGCGCTTTCGCCGCTGTTGATTTTGATGATGGCGGGGCTGGGGTTGGGGTTGGGCATCATCATCTCTTCCCTGACGACGAAGTACCGCGACCTGCGCTTTTTGGTGCAGTTTGGGGTGCAGTTGTTGATGTATGCCACCCCGGTGATTTACCCGGTGTCCTCCATCCCCGAGCGTTTCCAGTGGATCATCCTGGCGAACCCGATGACGCCGATTGTCGAAGCCTTTCGGGCCGCGTTCCTGGGGGCGGGGACAGTGAATGTGGGGCATCTGGCGTACAGTTTTGGGTTTATGCTGGTGGTGGTGTTCTTGGGCAGTGTGATCTTCAACCGGGTAGAGCAAACCTTTATGGATACGGTTTAGGACATAAGTTATGACTAAAAATTTTGCCGTAATTGGTGCAGGCGGATATATCGCTCCGCGCCACTTCAGAGCGATTCGGGATACTGGCAACCAACTGGTGGCGGCTGTCGATCCGAAAGATGCCGTTGGGATTCTTGACCAATATTCCTATGATGTGAAGTTTTTCACGGAGATTGAACGGTTTGACCGCCATTTGGAAAAGTTGCGTCGTGGCCCGGAGTTAAACCATGTTCATTATGTGTCGGTTTGTTCCCCTAATTATCTCCATGATGCCCACTGTCGCCTGGCGATGCGGGTAGGGGCGGACGTGATTTGTGAAAAGCCTCTGGTGATCAATCCATGGAATCTGGAAGCCTTACAGGAAATTGAGGCGGAAACGCAACGAAAAATTAATACCGTTTTGCAGTTGCGCGTTCACCCAGAACTGCTGAAACTCAAAGAACGGCTGAAACAAGAAAATTCGACCCGACAGCATGACGTTGTGCTGAGTTATGTGACCAGCCGGGGAAACTGGTATCACGTTTCCTGGAAAGGGCAGATAGAAAAATCCGGAGGGGTTGCGACGAATATAGGCATTCACTTTTTTGATCTGCTAATTTGGTTGTTTGGGCCTGCCGGGGATATCCGTGTTTACCATGCGGACGAACAACGGATGAGTGGGTTTATCGAGTTGGAAAGGGCGTGTGTGCGCTGGTATCTTTCGGTAGATCATCAGGATTTACCAGAAACTACAAAACTAGCAAACAAGATGACGTTTCGTTCCATTACTGTGGACGGCCAGGAAGTGGAGTTTTCAGAAGGTTTTACAGACCTGCATACACGGGTGTATGAAAAAACGTTCGCTGGTGAAGGGTTTGGGATTGAAGATGCTCATCCATCTATAGACTTGACTTACCGGATTCGCCAGGCGAAAATTACATCTATGGATGCGTATGCACATCCTTTTTTGAAGACAAGATGATGAATGAAACCTCCTATTTTGTACATCCCTCAAGTTATGTGGATCAACCTTGTGAGATTGGCGATGGGACGCGTCTCTGGCATTTTTGCCACGTCATGTCAAATGCGAAAATTGGCAAGAATTGTTCGCTAGGGCAAAATGTCATGGTAGCCAGTCAGGTGGTGATTGGAGATAACGTCAAAATCCAAAATAACGTTTCTCTTTATACAGGCGTCCTGATTGAAGATGACGTTTTTCTTGGTCCCTCGTGTGTGTTTACTAATGTGGTGAACCCTCGTTCACAGATCAACCGGAAAGCCGAATATCAACAGACGCTTGTGCGACGAGGGGCGACGATTGGGGCAAACGCCACGATTGTATGCGGCACAACCATTGGCCGGTATGCCTTTATTGGCGCGGGAGCGGTTGTACGGGAGGATGTCCCTGAGTATGCCCTTATGCTGGGGGTGCCTGCGAAGCAAAAAGGATGGATGAGCCGCCATGGACACCGTCTCTCTGCACCAGATGCAGACGGGATTATGATATGCCCGGAAAGCGGGTGGCGTTATGTGATGGATGGTAAAAACTTAATCTGTCTGGATTGGCCCGAAGATAAACCATTCCAATTTAAATAATTCCTATGAACAATGAAATACCTGTCCCAATTCTGGATTTAAAACTGCAATATGCAACCATTCGCATGGAAATAATGGCGGCCATCGAACGAGTGATGGAATCACAGTCTTTTATCCTTGGCCCAGAAGTAGAAGCGCTGGAGAAGGAAATTGCCATGTACTCACAGTGCCAGTTTGGGATCGGGGTTTCCTCTGGTACGGATGCCTTACTCGTTGCTTTGATGGCCCTCGGCATCAAGCCAGGGGATGAAATCATCACTTCGCCATACTCCTTTTTTGCCACGGCTGGAGCAATCGTTCGTTTGGGCGCACGCCCGGTCTTTGTGGATATTGATTTGGATACCCTCAACATGGATGCCACCCGCGTGGAAGCCGCCGTCACAAAACGAACGCGCGCAATCCTGCCTGTGCATTTAGCTGGGCAGATGGCAGATATGGATGTGATCATGGATGTTGCTAAACGGCATAATCTTTATGTGATCGAGGATGCATGCCAATCCTTGGGCGCAGACTATTATAGTCGTCGTGCAGGGTCCATTGGTCACCTGGGTTGTTTTTCCTTTTTCCCATCCAAGAATTTGGGCGGTGCAGGAGACAGCGGCATGGTGGTATGCAATGACCCAGCATTGGCGGATCGGGTTTCCCTGTTACGCAACCACGGTCACCGCCCCAAGTACTACAATCAGGCAATAGGGGGGAATTTTCGCATGGATGCTTTGCAGGCCGCAATTTTACGAGTGAAGTTCAAGTATTTGGATACGTGGACAGCAAATCGCCAACTTCATGCCGCTCTGTATCGCCGTCTATTCACAGAGGCGGGCTTGGCAAGTGAAAATTTTCAAAATCGTTTGGAGTTCCCAGTTATTCTACCTAAAGAGACTGGCTGGGGACGTCATACCTATCATTTGTTTCAGATCAGAGTGCAATTGCGAGATGAACTAATGGCTTATCTCAAGACACATAACGTGTGGAGTGAAATCTACTATCCGCTTCCCTTGCATTTGCAAGTATGTTTCACTGAGTTGAGTTGTCAAATAGGCAGTATGCCAAATGCTGAATGCGCAGCCGCGGAAACGTTGGCTTTACCGATATATCCGGAATTGACCGAAATGCAAATTCAAAGAGTTGTTGATACGTTGACAAGCTTTTTCAAAAAGTAGCGTGAACCCTAATTAAAATTGTGACCACAGTCATTTCTGTTGAAAATCTCTCGAAAACTTACCGCCTGGGTCAAATCGGCACGGGGACTTTCACTACTGATTTAAAGGTTTGGTGGGCAAAAAGACGCGGCAGACCCAACCCCTTGCTTAAGATCGGTCAAAGGGAACTTGACAACGATGAAGCTGAAGAGCTATGGGCGTTGAATAATCTAAGTTTCACAGTGAATCAAGGCCAAGTGCTCGGTATTATTGGGCGGAATGGAGCGGGGAAAAGCACCTTGCTCAAGGTCCTTTCGCGAGTTACTGCACCAACTTCTGGCAAAATTAAGGTTAAGGGCAGAATTGCCAGTTTATTGGAAGTAGGGACTGGTTTCCATCCTGAATTAACTGGACGCGAGAATATATATCTCAATGGCGCAATTCTGGGCATGAAACATGATGAAATCACACACAAGTTTGATGAGATTGTAAATTTTTCGGAGGTTGAAAAGTTTATTGATACCCCTGTTAAACGCTATTCCAGCGGTATGTATGTACGTCTGGCATTTGCGGTGGCGGCTCACTTAGATCCAGAGATTTTGGTGGTGGACGAAGTCCTGGCGGTTGGGGATGCAGAGTTTCAGAAAAAATGCCTGGGCAAGATGGGAGATGTGGCGAATGATGGCAGAACAGTCTTATTTGTTTCTCATAATATGCATGCTATAGCCAGTCTTACATCTCATTCAATTCTATTATCGAATGGAAGTATTAAATTTCAGGGTAATTCGTCTGAAGCCATATCAAAATATTTGCTTGAGCAAGCTAATCCTGATTTGATATTTACCAATATACCCTCGAAAGAAGACGTCCGCATCACTTATGTTGAGTTATTAACCACACTTCCTAATAATACACAAGTGAGTGGCAAGTTATTTGAAATAAAAATAATTGTTGATACCCCAGTGAAAATTGAAAATGTAAGATTATCTATTCAGGTTATGAATAGCACGAATGAATCTTTGGCATATTTTTGGAACTTTAATAACGATATAACTATGGACCTTGAACCTGGGGAGCATTTTTTTACGTGTAAAGTACCTGCTTTTCGTTTGTATAAAGGAAACTATACATTAACTATACATTTATCTGATGGGAATGGGCAGCGAAAATTACAGCTATTAGAAAACATCTGCCCGTTTACTGTTGAATTATTTGGTAAACAGCATCCTGGAAATTGGCATTCTGGAATATGCGTTTATCTGGAAGATTTTCAGTGGGAACATAACTATCTCACCCCTTAATTTTCGTAATGGAGAATTGATTTATGCCATCTTCGAGTTATGAAAAAGTGGAAAATTTTTATTCCGAGCAAGTTCCTCGTAGAATTAAAATGTTTATTAATGGGGATAAACGTGTTGAGCGTGCATGGGACACAGTTGAACGCTATGCTCCCTTGAACCCTCAGAATATTCTTGAGGTTGGGTGTGGTATAGGATATATCAGCTATCGAATGAGTTGCACCTGGCCTCAAGCACATGTTACTGGTTTGGATATAACGCCAGTTTATATCGAGACTGCGAATAAACTTTTTGGCTCACCCAAACTTGATTTTGTAACTGGTCTATTACAGAATAAATCATTTGAATTGAAATTCGATCTTATCGTTTTTATGGATGTTTACGAGCATATCGAAGCAGTTCAAAGACTTGATGTGAATCGCAAATTAGCTGAGTTATTGGAAGACGGCGGGAAGATTATTCTAACTGTTCCAACGCCTCGACATTTAGATTGGCTTAAGGAAAACATGCCCCATATAATTCAGCCAGTTGATGAAAACATCTCCCTGTCAGTGGTAGAAAAACTAGTTGAAGATACCAAAACTCAGTTAGAGTTATATAAAGAAGTTGATGTGTGGCGGATTGGAGATTACGCTCATATTGTTCTGAAAAAAAGTAAAACAATGATTGATGTAGAAAAGGTACCAAAAGAAAGTTCGGACTTATTCTTAGGAATAAAGAATCTATTAGAAAGGCGAAAGAGAGACCAAAAACGAAAGTATGTACGTGATCGATTAGGATACAACATTTTTTCTAAATAGTTTCCATTATCTTGTGTTTCAAAGCCAATAATAAATATCAATGAAAATTACTTTTTCAAAAACAACAAAAGCAATACTGCGGTTATATTTAACTTGGATGAATCGTCGAGCTTGGATACCACTTCGGGTCTTTATGGGCAGTGGAAATGGAAAGTCTGTTTCCAGGGCTTACGTTGAAAAATTTATTGAAACCAACAAATCTTTGATCACTGGCGATATTCTTGAAATTGGCCGAAATGTATATAAATGCGTAGTGTTGCCGGAAAATATTGTGTCATATTCTTGCCTTGATATTGCACCATTTCCAGATATTGATATTGTTGCTGATATCCAGAACATGAAAAACGTAGAATCTGACAAGTTTGACACCATAATTTGTACACAAGTGTTGGAACATGTCCCTAATCCTTTTTCTGCGGTTGATGAACTTTACCGTATCCTCCGCCCTGGTGGTCGTTTATTCATTACGGTGCCCTTCTTAAATAATTATCACATGGAACCAGATGATTATTGGCGATTTACGGAGTACGCACTTGCTTTTTTGTTGAAGAATTTTTTACATTGCACTACTGCCAGTTATGGTTCAACCTACCATCATATAATGGCTACTTTGGG
>JABWBV010000351.1 GCA_013359445.1 Anaerolineales bacterium
GGCGGATCAGCGCGCTTTCCATCATCGCCCCCAAACCAAAGCCCACCCCCACCGCCACCAACACTGCCAGCAAAAACAGCCAGGAATTGTTGATCGAAACCAATAAATTCGTCAGCGCCCCGTGGAAGAAAAACGTCCCGAGGCCGAACATAAACAACACCCCCGCGCTGATCACCGCCCCGCGCGGGAACCGTTTCACGCCCGAAAACACCGCCCCGCCCCCCGCCGGAGGCCGCACCGCAAACCCCGCGAGGGCCGCGCCCCCGATCAGACTCCCCGCCACAATTGCGAGCAGGACAAGGTACGGGTTCGCGGTAAATAGTTTCGGCTCGGGCAGAGTCAACGTCCCCTGCGAGGCCGCGAGGGCAAACGTCCCCGGGCTTTCCGCAAACACGCCAGGGTTCCAAATCGTGATCGGGTATTGGCGCACGCCCCAAACCAGAATCAGCCCGCCGACCGCCAACCCCACCCAGGGCCAAATCCGCGCCACATTCGCGGGCAGTTTCCCTTGCAATAAATACGTCCATAGCGCGATCAGCGCCAGCCCCCCACCCACCAGCCCGGCAGGGGTCGAAATGTCCACAAACGTATCCGGGCGCACAAACACCGTCCAGCCGACATACGCCCCGATCATAAACAGCGTTCCATGCGCCAGATTCAGCACATCCATCAGCCCAAAAATAAGCGAAAAGCCCGACGCCACGAGGAACGTCACCGAGCCAACCGCCAGACTGCGGAGGAGCGTGATCACCCAATCTTCGGTGGTCATCCCGCGCAGGGCCATGAGAAACAGCACGAGTAACACGCCCAGCATGATGTATTGGGGACGGTTTTTGTTGAAAGTTTTAAGAAATTTATCCATCAGCAATTCCTGAATTCATCCAGTTGTGACATCACCCGCACCCTTCGACTTCGCAAAGCCTACGAAGTTCCAAAGAAGAACTTCACTCAGGGTGCTCCCAATCTCATCAACCTGCGCCTAAATACCGGCTGATCGTCTCTTTATCATCTTTCAAATCAGCCATTTTTCCGGTCTTCACCGAGCGGCCTTCTTCGATAATCACATAATCTTCGGCGAGGCGACTGGCGACGATAAAATTCTGCTCCACCAACAGCACGGTGGACTCCGCCGAAAGCTGGCGAATGGCGTCCATCAATTGTTCGATGATGACCGGGGCCAGGCCCTCGCTGGGTTCGTCAATCAACAGCAAGCGGTTATCGGCGACGAGGGCACGGGCAATCGCGAGCATTTGTTGTTGCCCGCCGGAGAGATTCGTGCCGGGCAGGTGGATCAGCCGTTTGAGATCGGGGAACAGCTCGAACAGCATATCCTGTTTCCGAGCCAGATCGCCCTTTTGGCGTTCGGCGATTTTCAGATTTTCTTCCACCGACAGGTCACGGAAAATCGCCCGGTTTTCGGGCACAAACCCGATCCCCATCGCGGCGATGTCAAAACTCCGCAACCCCTGAATCTCCCGTCCATCGAAGATCACCTTCCCCTGAGCGGGTGGTCTGATCCCCAACACCGATTTGAGGGTGGTTGTTTTCCCCGCCCCATTCCGCCCCAACAGCGCGGTGATCTTACCTTTCGGCACGCTAAAGTTCACCCCTTCGAGAATGTGATATTGCCCGATGTAGGTGTGGATATTTTGAACCTCAAGCATCATTTCCATAGTTCTATTCCAAAGTAATCAGTATTCAGTGTTCAGTTTTCAGTCTAAGATACTGAACACCGAACACTGAATACCGACTACTGTTCACTGTACAACTCTCCCAAATACGCCTTCTGCACCGTCTCGTTGGCGGCGATTTCGGTGGGGGAACCTTCCGCCAAGACCTCGCCGAGGTGCATCACGGTAATACGGTCAGAAATACTCATCACTACGTTCATGTTGTGCTCCACAAGGATGATGGTTTTGTTGCCCGACGCGTGGACTTTTTTGATCAGGTCAATGAGTTCCGGTACTTGTTCGGCGGCCATGCCCGCGGTGGGTTCGTCGAGCAGGAGGACTTCCGGGTTGGGAGCGAGGATCATCGCCAGTTCCAGTTTGCGCTGATCGCCGTGCGGGAGCGTTTTGGCGGGGGAAAGGGCGCGTTTGCCCAGCCCGACTTCTTCCAGCACTTCCATCGCCCGTTCTTCGTATTTGCGAAATTGTTTGTGAGATTGAAAGAACCGAAAGCTATCCTTGCCCAGCGATTGGCAGGCAAGCCGGACATTTTCCAGCGCGGTCAGGTTGGGGAACAGGTTCGTGATTTGAAAGGAACGCCCAATGCCCAGGTGAATCGTCTGGTGAACGGGGACGTTGGTGATGTCCTTTCCTTTGAAGATCACCCGCCCGCTTGTGGGGGGCAGTGTTCCGCTCAACAGGTTGAAGAACGTCGTCTTCCCCGCCCCGTTCGGGCCGATCACCGAGTGGATGGTGTTTTTCCCAACTTTTACATTCACCCCCGCGACGGCAATCAACGCGCCGAATTCTTTGCGCAGATTTTGGGATTCCAGGATGATTTCGTTGTTCATGTGGGTAAGGTAGAGAGGGTAAATAGGGTAAATAAAGTAGATAGGTACATAAGGGATAAGGCAGTATCTATTGACTTGTCTACCTTATCTACCTTATGTACCTTATCTACCTATCTACTTTGCATACTCCCCTATTGCCCGCCGAGACTGCCAACGGGGAGAGCGGCACAACGGTCGGTCAACCCTTCGGGCAGGAGGCACGGGGGTTCGGGCCGGGTGGTGGAGACGAGTTCAAAGTATTTGAATTCGGGATCATCCACGTTCAGCAGTTTGACGATGTACATATCCTGAATGGCGACGTGGTCTTCGGGGCGGATGTAAATCGTGCCTTTGGGGCCTTCGAAGGTCATCCCTTCCATCGCCAGGATCATGGCCTCGGCATCGGTGTTGCCACGGGTCAGTTTGAGGGTGTTGATCAGCAGGAGGGCGGCGTTCATGCCGTCGGCGTCGAAGAGATCGGGAGGCGTTCCATAGCGGGCTTTATCCTGTTCAACGAGCCAATCATTGATCTCATTGGTAGGCAGGGTATAGTGATAGAGAATACCGCTATTTTGCCCAACAATGCTGGAGTAAAACACTGGAACAGTGAGGTTATCGGCAACAGAAGCCCCTAACCCCATTTGGTCCATGACACCCAGATCAACAGCCGCCTGAAACATGGGAACAAACCCACCACCGGCCCAGGTCACAATCCAGGCATCTGCGCCAGAATCCAGAATTTGTTCCATGTAGGGCGTGAATTCAGTCGTGTCGGCGGGAGCAAAGATGTCATCGGTCACAAACGTGCCGCCGTTAACCGTACAGGCATCGCGGAAGGCCGCCGCGCCACCCCAACCGAACGAGTAATCCGGCGCAATCTGGACGAACGTGCTGTAAATCGTGGGGAGATACTCGCACAGGTTCATCGCATCCTGATAGTTGTTGCGGCTGGTGCGGAAGGTGTATTCGTTGAAGTTCACACCGGTGATGTCGTTCGCGGCGGCGGGGGCGACGATCAAGGGAATTTGGTTCTCGGCGGCGATGCCCTGGAGGGTCGCGGTCGCGCCGGAGGAGACGGTACCCACGAGGACGTCCACGCCTTCGACCTCGATCAGTTCGCGGGCAACGGTGGCGGTCGTATCGGGGGTGGATTGATCGTCTTTCACGATGACGGTGATTTCACATTCATCGAGTTTGAAGGTGTTCGTGCCCATATCGAGCGTGAACGTATCCCCGGCACTTCCAGGGGCACCGGTCGCGTATTCCATGCCGAGCATGAAGCTACGCATAATGTGCGCGCCGTAAATGGCGAGCGCACCCGTCCCGTCGGTGATCAGGCCGACTTTGATCGGTTCTTCACAGGTGAGGGGTTGCGGGCCAGCGACCACGGGTTCGCCGGTCAGACTGCCGTAAGCCAGACTGCCACAGCGGTCTTTCAGGTTTTCGGGCAAAAGGCACGGGGGTTCGGGGCGGGTGGTGGAGACGAGTTCAAAGTATTTGAATTCGGGATCGTCCACGTTGAGCAGTTTGACGATGTACATGTCCTGAATGGCAACATGGTCTTCGGCGCGGATGTGGATGGTGCCTTTGGGGCCTTCAAATTCCATGCCTTCCATCGCGCCGATCATGGCTTCGGCACTCGCATCACCGTTGGTGGCTTTGAGGGCTTCGACCAACAGAATCGCGGCGTTCATACCGTCGGCGTCGAAGAGATCGGGGGGTACGCCGTAGCGGGCTTTGGTGTTTTCCACGAGCCAGTCATTGACGGGGTTGCTAGGGGCGGTGTAATGATAGAGGATACCACTGGTCGAACCCACGGCATTCGAGAAGAAGGCAGGGAGGACGACATTATCTACGAAGGACGCGCCGAGCGCCATCTGCTCGCTGACGCCGAGGTCGGTCGCCGCTTGCATCATCGGGACGAACCCGCCACCTGCCCAGGTCACGAGGTAGGCTTCTGCGCCGGAGGCGAGAATCTGCTCCATGTAGGGGGTGAACTCGGTGGTGTCTGCCGGGGCGAAGATGTCATCGGCGACAAACTCACCGCCCGCGACGGAACAGGCATCCCGGAACGCGGCCGCGCCACCCCAACCAAAGGAGTAGTCGGGAGCGATCTGGACGAAGGTTTCGTACACCGTCGGCAGGTATTCGCAGAGGTTGATGGCGTCCTGATAGTTGTTGCGGCTGGTGCGGAAGGTGTATTCGTTGAAGTTCACACCGGTGATGTCGTTCGCGGCGGCGGGGGCGACGATCAAGGGGATTTGATTTTCGGCGGCGATGCCCTGAAGGGTCGCGGTCGCGCCGGAGGAGACGGTGCCCACGAGGACGCTGACGCCTTCGACCTCGATCAGTTCGCGGGCGAGGGTGGCGGTGGTGTCGGGGGTGGATTGGTCGTCTTTCACGATGACGGTGATTTCGCAATCGTCAATCTTGAAGGTGTTAGTGCCCATGTCGAGGGTGAAGGTATCACCTGCAGAGCCGGGGGCACCGGTCGCGTATTCCATGCCGAGCATGAAACTGCGAATGATGTGCGCGCCGTAGATGGCGAGCGCACCCGTCCCGTCGGTGATCAGGCCGACTTTGATCGGTTCGGCGCACACCAGGCCAGTGGGTTCGGGGACATCGGTGGGTTCCGGGGCGTCGGTCGGTTCGGCAACTTCTTCAGTGGGCGCGGCGGCCTCTTCGGTCGGGACGGCGGTTCCCGGAGGGGAACAGGCTGACAAGATCAGGGTCAGCGCAAAAACGGTGATCATGATAATTCGAAAGGTTTTCATCTTCTTTTGCTCCTATTGGGAATTTTTGCTAATTGAGCGGACTTTTATGAAAGGTATTGGGTTTTGTACACATGTTTTTTCCGCATCTTCTTTATTTCCATGACTTCATTTTCTTGTCGCGGAAATAAAAGAGATGCGGAAGGGGGCGTATACGATTTCGGAATAGGGACCTCCTGTTATTTGAGAAATTGAGTGACCGTTTTGGCCGCCGGTTCGGGGATTTCAAAGGGGAAGAAGTGACCGGCGTTGGGGAGGATTTCGATTTGGGCGTGGGGAAGCGCCTGGGCCAGCAATTGGGCGTTGGCGGGCGGAACCACTTTGTCGTGTTCGCCGAACAGAATGAGGGTGGGCGCTTGCACGGCGCTGAGTTTTTTCTCGAAACTGGCGGGTTCGGCGAGGAGGGAGAGGCCAATCGCGAGTTGCGCTTGATACGATTCGGGGTTGAGGGGATGGGCGAGGCGGTAGTTGATCCATTCTTCGACGAAATCGGCGTTGGCCTCGCTGAATCCGGGCGCACAACTGACCACAATCCCCCGTCGCAACCGCGCCGCCGGATCACCGCTGATGTCCATGAGGACGGCCATGGCCTCTTGCGTGATTGGAGCGTGGCGCGGTCCGCCGAAGTTGGTCGCGGCGAGGATCAGTTTGCTCACTTTTTCGGGGTACTTCAGCGCAAATGCCTGGGCAATGAATCCGCCCATCGAGTGCCCGAAAATGGCCGCTTGGGGAATCCCTAGCCCTTCGAGTAATCCGGCCAGATCATCTGCCAGCATGTCGGCAGAGTATGGGCCTTTGGGCGCGTCCGACTGTCCCGCACCGCGGTTGTCGAAGGTGATAACCTGGAAATGTTCGGCGAGAAACGGCACCATTTTGTGCCACATCCAGAGGTCGTAGGCGAGGCCGTTGATCAGGACGAGCGGTTCGCCAGAGCCGTGGGTTTCGTAGTAGAGGGTGATTCCGTTGGAGAGGAGGGTGGGCATGGGGGGACTCCTGGGGGGAGAGGGTAGATAGAGTAGATAGAGTAAATAGGGTAAATATGGCAGATAAGGTGAAACAGATTGAAGAGGTACCCTTTGTATCTTATGTGCTGTATCTACCTTATTTACCTTGTATACCTTATTTACCCGATATACTTCTCCTTCAATTTCACCTTCTCCACCTTGCCATATGGCGAGTAAGGTAAAGCATCCGTAAACACAAATTCTTTCGGGATTTTGAAACGAGCAATTTTGCCGTCGCAGTAGGCTTTCAATTCTTGCTCGGTGACGGTTTTGCCTTTTTCGAGCACCACCACCATCAGGCCAACCTCGCCCCATTTTTCGTCGGGTTTGCCGATCAGGGCACACTCGGCGACGGCGGGGTGTTCGCGGACGGCGGATTCGACTTCGGCGGCGTAGACGTTTTCGCCACCGCTTTTGATCATGTCTTTGTAGCGCCCGATGATGGTGTAAAAGCCGTCTTCGTCGCGGCGGGCGGTGTCGCCGGTGTAAAACCAGCCATCCACGAGGGATTTGGCGGTGGCTTCGGGGTTGCGCCAGTAGCCGGTGGTGACGTGTGGCCCTTTGATGAGCAGTTCGCCCGGTTCGTTAGGGCCGACTTCCGCGCCCGTTTCGGGGTTGACGAGCCGCATTTCGCTGTGGAAGATGGGTTTGCCCACCGAGCCGGATTTGGGTTCGGATTCTTCGTCCGTCATCGAGAAACAGTTGGGGCCGACTTCGGTGAGGCCGTAGCCCTGACGGAAGATCACGCCCTTCTCTTTGCGCCACGCGGCCATCAATTCGACCGGGCAGGACGCGCCGCCGTTGATGAAGAAGTGGACGGAGCTGAAATCGGCGGTGGCGTAGGCCGGGCATTCGCGCCACATTTGGAAGAGGGTGGGTACGCCGAGGATGACGGTGCATTTTTCAGCGATGATCCAACGCAGGCTTTCTTCGGGGCTGAACCCGCGGGCGAGCAGAATCCGTCCGCCTACGTAGAGGATCGGGGTCAGGAAGGCGAACAGGCCCCCCGCGTGGAACAACGGCGTGAAGACGGGGGAGACATCGTGTTCGGTCAGGCCCCAACTAATCACTGTGTTGATGCAGTTCCACAGGATTTGGCGGTGGGGGATCATGGCCCCTTTCGGGTTGCCGGTGGTGCCGGAGGTGTAGAGGATGCA
>JABWBV010000352.1 GCA_013359445.1 Anaerolineales bacterium
AATTTTCGAGCGTAAAGGTGTCAAGCGGGGGGATGGGGTCTTTGGGCGGCGAGACCTGCACCCTGAGCGAATAGGGTTTCTCCGGGTTAGAGACGCCGTTATGCCCCCACACGGCAATATAGTAAATACCCGATTCCCAAATTTGATCAACAATCCTCTCCTGACCCAAGAGTGAATTCTCCCCTACCATGGAAACTCCCCCTCCTTTGTATGGAATAGAACGTAACAAACCTAAATCCACCCAACCGCTCAAAGCCTGGATACTGCCATCCGGGTTTACCATGTTGTAATCTAATGCTTCAATCGTAGAGGGTGTTGAATTTGTGTTCTCAAGTGGGTTGAAAAAAGCCAAATCATAATCTAGTGGAAGCCCTCCAAGGGTAATTGTAATGACGGACCCTGGTTCAGTAATTTGGATTCTATACCAATCGAGATCCTCTGCATCTTCCACAACTGCCAGGTTGACTGTATTTGAGGTAATTGGGGTTGCCGTCATCCATTCGCTTCCATCCGTGTCGGTGATAATCTGGCTTAACTCGAAAATGTCAATTTTGCCATCATGGGCATCCCCCACAAAAAGTTGGCTTTTATTTGTAGAAAGACTGAGTGCGAGGATTTCATCAGGAAATTTTCCAGTGGGAATGGTGGTTAAAAGTTCGGTGTCCTTGAGGATTGCCACTTCATCGGTTCCCTGGCAGGTCACGAAAACATAGCCTGTAACCTGGTCAACCGTCATCTCCATGGGTAGCGCTGGAACCGTTACCATTTCCAGGCTACCACTTTCATCCAAAACAACCACCTGGTTGCCAATCGCCAATGAGACATATGCCTTGCCATTTGTCACCACCACATCCTGTGGAAAATAGCCAACGGAAAACTCTCCTTGATAAGTCAGATTTGTGGATGTGGCTCGTATAATCTGAATTTTGTCATTTCCACTGCAAGTAATGTAAATGAGAATGTAGCCATTCTGGGGGAAGGGGGTCTCGTCTATGGCCATCGCCGCAGGGATTTCGCAAATATCCAAGCTAGAAATAACCTGAAGGGTGTCATCGTTGATCGCTTTTACGCTTGCTTGTCCTCCCCCAGGACTTAAGGCGACAAACATTTGATTCCCGGCCTCCCAGGGGGCCAAGGCGCGTGCACCCTGGAGGTTGCCAGGAATGCCAGTGCGGATATTCGTCTGGGTATTAATGACATCCACCCCTGCCCCTGAAGTTACATAAACATGATTACCGTTGGTGTGGGTCATCAGGTTAAGATCATACGGCTTACCCCTTACATTCACGACACCGCTTTGAAAGGGATGCTGAGAAATAACCATAATTTGTTGATTGTGGTGATCGGCAATGTAAACGCTCCCGGTTGTGGGGTCTACAACCAGAGGGTCGTGGGCTACCCGGAATGGATCAAAAAGTGGGGATTTTGTTGGGGAATCCCATAAACTCAAAGGAGCAGTTGAAAATTCTTGGGTATTGCTAACCTGTAATCCTGCCAAAATCCAGTGATCGCGCCCGGAAAAGTCTGAGATAAAAATATCACCGTCCGGTAAAGGTGCGATTGCCGTATGAGATAGGAGTGGGAGATCTGTGATGTTGGTCGTTGTAAAGGGGTTGTTGCCCTGAATCAAGCTAATGGTTCCATTTTGGAAGTTGAGTACATAGACTCCATCATAGACATTCACCTCCGGTGTATCGGGGTAACAGGAACTGCAGTGAAGTTCAAGGGCGACTGGGCTTACGGGGCTAGAAGCATCGCTTAATTGGACCGTGGTGATCAGATCGGTTCCGTTGAGGATTGAGACTGAGTCTCCCTGTTGGTTGGCGACGTAAAGAAGACCATTGGTTGGATTGCGAAGTATACGTAAGGGGTTTGTCCCCACGGAGAGGGTGGATGAAGTGGCTGAAGTTAAGGTCCCTGTAATGACAGTGACGGTATTGCTGTCTTTGTTGACAACGTAGGCACGGCTTTGGGTTTGGGTTTCATCCACTGCAATGGAAATCGGGCCAGCGCCAGTTGGAACTGTGGCAATTAGTTGATAGTTGGATTCGGAAATTATCGAAACGTCACCCGAATCGCGATTGGCCACATAAATAAGGCCGTGGAACGCATCAATGCCAATGGCTGTTGGGGTACTCCCAACTAGGATCGCAGGCATGATCATCTCAATTCCACTAACTACTGAGATTGTGTTATCTAAAGCGTTGGCTACATATACCCGCCCATTACTTGGGTTGATTTCTACCGCCTGAGGATTTCCTCCTGTGTGGAGGTGTGTAAGAATCTCCGTCTCAAGATTGGGTAGTATTTCAAAGACAGTCAGCCCATTTTGAGAAGGATCACCGTCCCAAGCGGTAGCGACATAAACAATGTTACTACCTGGGTGAGGGGCAATGATCAAAGGCCCATTCTCAATGCCATCCGGGGGATGATTTTCGGTTTGACGAGTAACCACGTCTACGAGTTGTCTGTTGCGAATGATATAAACTTGATCGAAGAACCATTGAGAGACAAATACATCCCCGGTCTCCGGATCAATCGCTAAATCAGTCAATCTACTTAAAGAGCCTACCGGAATGAGGATGTTCTCTACGACCTGTGTACCTTCAATGATCGAAACAGAATTGTTGCTATTCAAAACGTAAAGCGATCCATCTGGATGGAGCTCTGCATCCATGGCTCCCGCACCTTTGAGGTTAATTTGTCCGGCATTGGAAGGGATTTGATGCGAAATCGTTAAACTCGTCTTTGGTTCGGACGATTGGAAAGGATTTTGCTCCAAGTGAATAACCGAATAGAGCTTATCCACCTCGATCCGCTTCATGCCGGGTAATGGCTTATATGCACTTACAGATGTCGCCCCTAAGAGAAATAAAAAAATTCCTGTGAACCCAAGTGCAACTGTTAAAAACAAATAAATAAGGCGGAAATGGTGACTATGTACATGTATCATCCTTATTCTCCCGAGATCTTTAAATTTTTTCTAAACTATTAATAAAATCAGATAAATATTGAATATTCCATTCGCTAATAATCGTTTTTGCTTCTTCCACATACATTTTTGCGCGCGCTACCTCTCCGATCTTAAAAGTAACTTCTGCTAAATTTGCAAGGATTTCTGCACGATGAGACATGTCAAACACGCTGTTTGCTGGATCTTCATTGAGGATTTTTGCTTCAACGTAATAATCATGAGCTTTCTTTAAATCTTTATTCGCGCGATTTTTCTTTTTCTGCTGTTGCATATTTTCAAAAGCAATGCAGTGATAACAAAGCCCCAGGTAGTAATTAATGTAAGATCTTAGATGTAGACCCAGTCGTTTTTTGTAGCGGGTTTTGGCATAGAATTGGACGATGGCAATTGCTTCTTGATAGGATTGGAGATTTTCTGGATATTTGTACAGATCAGCCTGTTGAATTTTCTGTTTTGCTAACTGGAGATAAAACCAAATAATTCTATCTTCAAATGGGTCGAGATTCTGGGCAAGTGCTAATCCTTCCTGATAATTTTCTTTTGATTGGCAAAACAGAGAGAGCACTTCATCTCGGCTGACATTTGCGCTTAATGAAACATGCGCTAAATCAGACTGAGCTAACCCTAAATTGTAGAGGCACATAGATTTCAAGAGCATTAATTCGTTTTCGTGGTCATGGTTTTCCAGAATAGTTCTCGAAATATCATCCAGAACATTCTCAAATTTTTCTATTGCCTGATTAAAGTTTTTCCTTCGATAATTCATAGATCCAATTGCCATTTCCGCCCGGAGAGGGGTTATCAGGGTGCGAATAGAAGGCGCTTTGAACAAAACTGATTCTTCTACATTGCCAAGAAAGGGTAACAGGAGTAAGGCTAGATCTTTTAAGTGTGCATGTAGAATTTGGATATTCAACGCAATTTCAAAAGCGGTACGAATATTATTAATTTCAAGATAAATGTTTTTCGAATCAGCAGAATGTTTAAGTCCATAATCCCTGAAATAATCCACCATGCGGTGAAAATAGAGGGTTTTGTCTTCAAAAAGATCGCTCACAAAGTCTCGAATTAAGGAGTGTAAGCGAAAACGAGTGATTGGCTTTTCAGCCGCAATTTCAATTAACGATTCTCTGTACAAAACACCTAAGTTTTTTTTCGCAGTTAGAAAATCTACGTTGGCGATAAAGGCTGCAGCCTCAAAGTTAAAGTCATTTGTACCCAAAACTACAAGGGCTTTAAGAAATTCTTGCTGATCAAGCTGAAGCTGGTTATAACTTTTGTAGAAAACGCTTTTTAAGCTAACATTCTCATAATCAAGTTCTTCGAGCCTTTTCTTCTCATTCTTCAAAAATTCTATAAAATCCGAAATTGTGAGCGTCCTATCGTTCTTAAGCCAACATCCAGAGAGATTTATCGCGAGAGGCAGGTAACCCAGCAATTCTGAAATTTCTGTCAAGTCTGAATCATCTTGCCCCGAGAAATCTCGCTTAAGAATATTTGAAAATAACTTGAGAGAGTCATCCAGCGTAAATGGGCGCAACTCAAAGACTGTTGCATCCCTGGCGGCTGCAATAATCCGTTTCCTTGAGCTTATGATGACAGGGCACGTTCCTGTTAATTCCAGAATTTCTAATACTTGGTCGCTTTTTTCCACCTCATCAATTAAGATCAGGGTGTCTTTGTCTCGAAATACTTTTCTTACAGTCCTGGCTAAATCCTGATCTCCAATGTTTTCAACCTGATAATCTTCGATAAGGATTCTTTGGTTGACCTTCGTACCAGCCTGCGCGTTCAGAAAGATGACACCATCTGCAAAGGAATTCTTAAGCTGGTGCGCTAAGTAGATAAGCAGCGTTGTTTTTCCAATACCTCCCATCCCAACAACTAATCCGACTTTCTTCGTTTCATCAAAATTAAATAACCAATTCTTTAAACGATCTATTATTCCTGACCGGCCCACAAAATTAGAAATAAGAGGAGGAACGCTAGATTTCCTGGGGCTTTTTAGGGATAAACGAATGATCTCTAAATGAGTATCTTTTATGAGTTTTATGAGCGCTTCGGAAGAAATAGCAAAACAGGTGTACTGATTTCGTGAATATTCATCGGGTTTGGATATTTTTGAAATCATTCCGACTGCTCCTCCCTGACCGAGACCACTTATCCAAACGGGAGCTCCGCTGAAACCACGAGTTACTTGGGATGAAGTGAGTTGAAGCAGTTCAAGGCCAATTTCATCCACCCTCCCTTCGATAGAGCCACGTCCCCATACCCCATTAATTTTGTCGAAATTTGCCGGAAATCCAAATGTGCGAAAAGGACACTCGGCTAACCCAGAAGAACTCGCCAACTTGATTGGACTGACGCTTGTAGGAAGAGGCTCCTTTAATTCCAAAACAGCAACATCTTCCTCATTATAGATATACTTAACACTTGTAACTTGATTCAATTGATTTGGAAACCGAAACCGCACAGTAATATGGCTATCTAGTGTTCCCTTTGATTCGGTAACAACATGTTTACAAGTTAATATTAATCTGTCAGTAACAACAAATCCCGTTCCGACAATCTGATCGGCTTTACCAAGAATGGCCACTACACCAGTTTCAAACGACATCATTGCCTCTTATTTTTGTAAAACAGTGAAATATTTTGATGAAAGTTGATTGATTATTTGGCCATAATTCTCCCTTTTCTTTGGCTATTTTCTGCTCACTTTTCGCACTAGGCAAGGTAAATCCAGCCCAGGAATACCGCCGTGTTCAAGTCGGTAATGCACGATAAACACACCCCTGCGAAATTGATTGTCAAAGCAATCAAACATCTTATCCTCCTTTCAGCATCACAAAAATTTAAGGAAATGATGTATAAGAGAATTATACTCCTAAGGGGCTGGTAAAAAGTTAAGATTTGGCCGGGTCCATTACAAGGGGTATCAGAGGGAAACTGGTTGATATACCCCCCTAAAATGATTTTGGTTCTCCCCAGATTTGTGGGAGAATGAGCAAAAAATGATTATGATTGTAGGATGAAACCACCACTCCTATTGCCAATGGGCCTAATAAAAACCGCAAAAGATGCAGCACGTGCGGCAAAACGAACCGCAGAATTTAAGATAAAACGAGTAACCGAAAACACATTAAGCGACTTATTGGGCCTGCCAGGCATGGTGGTCACAGAATATGCGCTTGAAAAGCAGGCAGAGTCAGAACTATTACACATTTTTTGCCATCATCAGCATGAAGTGGCACAATGTCCAAATTGTGGGGAAGCGAGTCAAGAGATACACGAAGAAGAAGCAGGGTAAACGCATCTAAATTCAAATAGACAGGCAGGGTTTGGTAGCTTATCCTCCCGAACTATCAATATTTGAGGAGTATAAGGCATGGAAGAACAAATTTCAGCAACGCTGGCCGCCCATTTTGGGAACTTGACCGATCCGCGCGTGGAGCGCACCAAGTTGCACCCGTATTCGACATTCTGGTGATTGCGATTTGTGCCATCATTGCCGGAGCGGATAATTGGGAAGAAATTGCCGACTTTGGAGAAGCCAAGTATGAATGGTTCCAGACCTTTCTGGAATTGCCCAACGGGATCCCATCGCATGATACGTTCAATCGGGTCTTTGCGCGGTTGGATCCCAAGGAATTCCAAGCCGGTTTTCTGAGTTGGATGAAAGCCGTCAGCCGGCTCATCGGGGGACAAGTGATTGCCATTGACGGGAAAATCCTGCGGCGTTCGCATAACCGAGGGCTGGGGCAAGGCGCGATTGACATAGTCAGTGCCTGGGCGTGTGCCAACCGGCTGGTGTTGGGCCTGGTCAAAGTAGACGACAAATCCAATGAAATCACGGCTATTCCTGCCTTGCTGCAAGTTCTGGAAGTGACGGGCTGTATCATCACGATTGATGCCATTGGTTGCCAAACCGAGATTGCCGCAACCATCATCGACAAACAGGCCGACTATGTGTTGGCGTTGAAGGACAATCAAAGCCGCTTGTTTGAAGATGTCCAGTTGCTCTTTGCCGACCTGGAAAAAAGCCAATACAAAGCTTATGCGTTTGACTATGCCAAGTCGCTCGACAAAAATCACGGGCGGCTGGAAATCCACGAATGTTGGACGATTTCTGACCCTGAAATCTTGCGCCACTTACGCGGCTTTGAAAACTGGAAAAATTTACACACGGTCTCGCGCATCCGGGTGCAGCGGCACATCGGTGTAGAAAAAAGCTGTGAAGACCGCTACCACCTCACCAGCCTGGTGGGGGCCAAACGCATTCTCTGGGCGGTACGTTCGCATTGGGGGATCGAAAATGAATTGTATTGGACGCTGGATATGGCTTTTGATGAAGACCGTTGTCGGGTACGGAAAGATAACGGCCCGCAGAACTTCGCCATGCTCAGACATATCGCCTTGAACGGAGTTCGTCTGCGAA
>JABWBV010000353.1 GCA_013359445.1 Anaerolineales bacterium
CGCCGTTCAGCGCGGAAAAAACCCTGACGAAAGACACCGTGCCCGTAGACGTGGATGCCGTGTTGTTCTGGCTGGTGTGGGATGCGGAAAAGGCCGCGCTGGAAGTGGAAGATTACCGTTCCGCCATCACCTGGGCCGCCCAAACCGCCCTCCGCGAAGTGATCGGGGCACTGGACCTCGCCGACATCTTGATTGGCCGCGCGAAAATGGACAAAGACCTGCAAAAGATCATTGACGAACGCACCACCCCTTGGGGCGTCACCGTGCAATCGGTCGAAATCCGCGATGTGATCATCCCCCAAGACCTGGAAGATACCATGTCCCGCCAGGCGCAGGCCGAACGCGAACGCCAGGCCCGCGTCATCCTGGGCGAATCCGAAAAGCAGATCGCCGAATCCTTCGCCGAGGCCTCCAAATCGTACATTGACAACCCCACTGCCCTCCACCTGCGAGCGATGAACATGCTCTTTGAAGGTTTGAAGGAAAAAGGCGCTCTCGTCATCGTCCCCAGCAGTGCCGTGGACACGATGAACCTGGGCGGGTTGACCGGGACGATTGCGCTGGCCCAGCAGACGGCGAAGAATGCAGAGCAGTAAAGAGTAAAGAGTAAAAAGTGATGAGTGATGAGTGATAAGTGACCGATACTCATTACTCATTACTTATCACTTTGTCACAAAGGAGCACTCATGTCTGGCGCACACATTGCCGCTCATGCCGCGGCTCAAAAAAGACAGCAAGAACAAGAAGAGGAAGAACGTATGACCCGCTATAATCCTGAAGAAGTCAATGGGGATTGGGAATTCAAAATTGTCCGTTGTGCCACGGAACAGTTCAAAAAGCCGGAAGTTTTCCAGCAAATGGTCGAGGAAGAGTCCCTCGCGGGATGGCAGTTGCTCGAAAAGCTGGACAATAACCGAGTCCGGTTCAAACGCCCGGTCAGTGCCCGGAAACGCGATGCAATGCTCCCCGCGGGGGTGGACCCGTACCGCACACAGTTCGGGATTTCCGAAGGCGCGTTGGGGGCGACGATTGCGGGAATCTTCATTCTGGGTGTAGTCATTTTCGTCATTCTCGCCTTTATGGCTGAAAGTGGATTGTTGGATTTCTAACAGGATTTTTAGTTGAACCCCGCAATTCATGCCGCCATTGCCGCGGCCCATGCCGCAGAACGAAACCAACAACAACGGGAAGAGGAAGAACGTATGACGCGCTATAACCCCGATGAACTGGAGAGCGATTGGGAATTTAAAATCGTTCGCAGTTCCACACCCATGTTCCGCAAGCCGGAAGTCCTTCGGCAAGTCCGCGAGGAAGAATCGCTTGCCGGATGGACATTGCTTGAAAAACTGGATGATTCGCGTCTGCGGTTCAAACGCCCGGCCAAGGCGGGTAAACGCGATGATCAACTTCCCGCGGGGATTGATCCCTACCGCACGCAGATTGGTGGTTCGGACAACGTGCGGGTGTTGATCATCGCGATCCTGATTCCGGTGTTTCTGGCGCTCTTTGTTTTTCTTGTTTCTCTGCGAAACACCCCTGGAGACCTTGAACCCACGCCAGTCATCACCATATTTATCAATGTCGTCGTGACATTCCTTTTTATTCTTGTCCCACTCACGATTACATTTATTTTTTTACGAGGGCGGAAGTAAGCCATATTTGCCATAGTTTCCTCCAACACAGACGCGACCCCAAAAATGTGTGCCTCTGTGTTTTATTTAACCTGACTTTCAGCGGTCTTGCCTGATATACGGCATAGCCGTATAATGGCAGAATGGAATTCATCGAAGCCAGCGCTTTTACCAGGTATGTTTACAGTTATTTGACAGAAGACGAATATTTGGGCTTGCAGAGCTTTTTACTCCAATTCCCCGAAGCAGGCAAAGTCGTTCCAGGTTCAGGAGGCGTCAGAAAAATTCGTTGGGCAATTACGGGACGAGGAAAGAGTGGAGGGGTTCGCGTGATTTATTATTTCAAGCGGCGCGAGGATGAAATCTGGTTACTCACGATTTATAGCAAAAGTGAAACAGAAAATATTCCCGCTCATATTTTGCGACAAATCGCCAAGGAGATCGAAAATGTCTAACCGTGATATTGGACAAGAAATTTTAGAGGGGATTCGAGAAATAAAAGCCTACAAAGCCGGGGAAAAAACGCTCAAAACCCGCACCTTGAAAGAGCCTGCACCTGTCCAGGTGATCCGAACGCGGTTAAATTTATCCCAAGCCGCTTTTGCCGGGTTGATGGGGGTGAGTGTACGGACGGTGCAAGATTGGGAACAAGGACGCCGGAAGCCGAGTGGCCCAGCGGCGGCATTGTTACGCATTGCCGAACAAAGGCCGGAGATATTTTCGCAGTTGTCTTAAAAAGGCGAATATCGTTCCTGTAATTTGGTAAATCCCTGGCAAAGCCAGGGATTTTTCATAATGGTACAATACCCCCCGTTATGCGCGAAGCTCCCATTGACCAAAGCCTGAAAACATCCACCGGCCCGATCTTTGCCGCCCGGCTGTTTTCCAACATCGCCAGTCCCCCGGCGTTGTTCTCCGCGTTTGCGTTTCTGATGGCGTGGGTGGATCGCCCGAACCTGTCCGGGGTGGCGTGGGCGGCGGTGTACGGATTTCTCGCACACCTGCTCCCCGTGCTGTACCTCGTCTACCTGTACAAAATGGGAAAAGTCTACGACATCCACGTCAGCAGTCCGGCGGAGCGGCGAATCCCGTACCGGGTCGGGTTGGGCGGGGCCATCGTCTCCTACCTGATCGTCCGTCTCTGGGCGGACATGCCCCTGCTCGCCAACCTGATCCTCATCCACCTGCTCATCATGCTCGTCCTCGCTCTCGCCAACGAACTCTGGCTCATCAGCGCCCACGTCGCCACCATCACCGCCCTGACCCTGCTCGTTGGGCAGGTTTTCGGTGCCCTGTTCAGCCTGATTTTGCTCCCGCTCATCCCCCTCACCTTCTTCATCCGCCGCTACCTCAAACGCCACACCCTCGGCGAACTGATCAGTGGCCTGTTTCTGGGCGTGGGGAGTGTGCTAGTCCTCGCGGCCCTCAACGCATAAAAAAATAAAGCGATTTCCAAAATCACACAACAACACCCCCTAAAAACCTCTACGGTAAAACAACAAACCCACTCGAACCCCCCCATGAATTCCACAAATTCCCCCCTTTTTTCGTAAAATTCGTGTAATTCGTGGCAAAAAAAACTCTCATGCCCAAATCCAAAACCCCCAACATCCTCTTCCTCGTCCTCGACACCCACCGCGCCGACCGCCTCGGCTGTTACGGTTACGACCGCGGCACCTCCCCCAACCTCGACGCCTTCGCCGCCCAGGCCACCGTCTTTGAAAACGCCGTCTCCCCCGGGCAGTGGACGATTCCCGCCCACGCCTCCATGTTTAGCGGGGAATTTCCCACCACCCACGGCACCGTACAATCTAGCGATGCCCTCGACGCCCGTTTCCGCACCCTCGCCGAACACCTCAAAACCCTCGGCTACGAAACCGTCGGCTTTTGCAACAACCCCCTCGTCGGCGTCCTCAACAACAACCTGAAACGCGGCTTTGACCTGTTCTACAACTACGGCGGGGCCATCCCCACCGTCCCCGAAAAGAAAAAGCAAGGGGTGGCGAAATTCTTCCACAAGATCTGGAGCCGTTACACCCAACTCCTCCGCAAAATCTCCTACCCCGTCCAAAACCTGATCGCCCAAAACGACCGCGTCTTCAACTTCATCCTCAACCCCCTCCTCGTCCCCCTCTGGGCCAAACACGCCCACTTCAAAGGCGACGCCCCCACCTCCATCCGCGACCTCGTCGAATACCTCGAACAACGCCCGGCAGAGCAACCCCTCTTCCTCTTCCTCAACGTGATGGAAACCCACCTGCCCTACTACCCCCCGGAAAAATTCATCACAAAGTACGCTCCCATCGTCAAACAGAACCCCCAGGCCCGCGCCTTCATCAACCGCTACAACACCCAGGCCCTCCACTGGCTGTTGCCCATGAAACAACCCTTCTCCCCCCTGGAATACGAAACCCTCAGCAGTATGTACGACGCCGAAGTCGCCTACCAAGACGAAGCCCTCGGACAACTGCTCACCCTGCTCGACACCCCCCACCACCGCGAAAACACCCTCGTCATCATCGTGGGCGATCACGGCGAAATGCTCGGCGAACACCAGATCATGGGGCATGGTCTCGGCGTTTACCAGGAACTGATCCACGTCCCGCTCCTCATTCGCACCCCCGGCCAAACCCACGCAGGGCGCGTAACCCAACCCGTTTCCACCACCCACCTCTTCCACACCGTCCTCGACGCCGCCCACCTCGAAACCCTCGCCACCACCTACGCCCCCGAAGTCGACGTGCGGAGTTGTAGCCTCCTCCCCCTCACCAAAGGCCAGTCCAACGCCCCCGCCAACGTCGTTTCCGAGGCCTTCCCGCCCGAACACGTCATCAACATCATGCAAAAACGCACCCCCGATCTGCTGGAAGAATTCCCCAGCCAGGCCAACCACTGGGCCGTGTACCGGCAAGGCTACAAACTGATCGAGATCGAAAACCACGCGGGCGAACTGTACGATCTGACCACCGACCCGCGCGAAACATCTCCCCTCTCTGACCCGGCCCGCGCGGGCGAACTGCGGCACGAACTGGGGAGCTTCCTCGAATACGCCGCCGCGCGCCGCCCCGATCACCTGGGAGGCAGTGTTAATTTAGATGACGAACAACTGCGCCAACGCCTCCGGGGGTTGGGATATTTAGAGTAACCTCCCGCTCGTAGTGAGGCATGTCAGTGCCGTTTTGGACGGCACTGACATGCCTCACTACAAACCAACAAACCAACTTTCTGGAGCATTCATGATCAACCCTATTATTTTTTCTTTTGATATTGGCGCTGTCACTTTCACCCTGCACTGGTACGGGGTGATTTTGATGACCGCCGTGGTGTTTGGCGCGTGGCTGGCGGATAAAGAATTCCGGCGACGGGGCGGCGAAGAAGAATTCGTTTGGAACGCGCTCGTGTGGATTCTCCCCGCGGGGGTCGTGGGAGCGCGGTTGTGGTATGTGCTCAACGCCACGGTTGGGGGCAGTACCTACTTCACGCAAAATCCGGGCAAGATCTTCGCCATCAACGAAGGCGGCCTGCACATTTTCGGCGCAATTTTATTGGGCGGCGCGGTGGCCTATTGGTATGCCAAACGCAACAAAGTGGATTTTCTGATGATCCTCGACGCGATGGCCCCCTCCCTTCTCCTCGCGCAGGCGCTCGCCCGCCCGGCCAATTTCATCAACCAGGAATTGTACGGCCAACCGACCACCCTCCCCTGGGGCATCCCGATCTCCGCCGAAAACCGGATCGGCGCGTGGACCGACATGGAAGCCTTCCCCGACACCACCCGTTTTCACCCAACGTTTGCCTACGAGATGGTGTGGAATATCATCACCGGCGGGTTACTGCTCTGGCTGGCGCGTAAGTACCCGGAGAAGTTCAAACCCGGTGCGGTGTTCGCCGCGTGGCTGGTGTTGGCGGGCGTGGGGCGGTTTATCGTCGAGGCCTTCCGCCCCGATCAACCGCTCATCCCTGGCACGTTATTGAGCTATTCCCGCCTGATTTCTGGGCTGATGGCAGTGGGGGGGTTTGTCTGGCTGTTGGTGCGGTACGAGAAAATCCATTTGAAATTTTGGCCCGCCGGGCCAGAAGCGTACTGGGTTGCTGTCAAACGCAAGCCACGTATTCCTCGCCCCAAAGCAAAAGCCCGCTAAAGCAAAAGCCCCCGTTTGAGCGGGGGCTTTTGCTTTACGGTTAACGGTTCCACTGTTTTTGGTATGAAGTGTTCGAAATTTTGAAGGTGGTGGGGGATGGCCATCCCCCACCACCTTCAAAATTTCGGTTTCTTTCACAGTATTTCCGGTAGAACCCGTTTAGCACGTTTTGGCTCTCCCATTTCTGGCGGGGAGGTGCGGAGGTCTGTCCCGTTAATCCGGTAGAACCCAAGTTTTTTAATATTACACAGTGAAATAAAACGTGGCCCCTTTATCCACCTCGGCCTCGGCCCAAATGCGCCCGCCATGACGGTGAATGATGCGTTGGACAGTTGCCAACCCCACACCAGTACCTTCAAATTCGTCGGCCCGGTGCAGGCGTTGGAATACCCCAAAGAGTTTGTCGGCAAAGGCCATATCAAAACCCACGCCGTTATCGCGAATATAATAAACCACGTCGCCGCCTTGTTGAAACCAGTTGATCTCAATGCGCGTTTCCTCACGGGGCTGGGAATATTTTAGGGCGTTATCGAGCAGGTTAGCAAATACCTGCCTGAGCAACCCTGAATCGGCTTCGCACGGGGGGAAATTCTCCGAAATCGTCCACTGGATTTTCCGCTTTTTGGAATCAGGCAGGTCGCGTAGGACTTCTTGAATCAGCATCAACGGGTTAATTTTACGCTTGTGAAGTTCCTGCCGCCCCAGCCGGGAGAAGGTCAGCAGATCGTTGATCAATTGATTCATCCGAATGGTACTCTCGCGTATCCGCCGAATGAACCGTTGCCCGGCTTCGTCCAATTGCCCGCCATACTCCTGTTCCAACATGTAAGAAAAGCCGTCGATCCCGCGCAGGGGGGTACGGAGATCATGCGAAACAGAATAGGAAAACGATTCCAATTCCTGGTTGGCGGCTTCGAGTTGGGCGGTGCGGAGTTGGACGCGCGCTTCCAGGTCGGCGTTGAGGGCGCGGACCTCGGCCTCGGCCCGTTTGCGTTCGGCTAATTCCTGCTGGAGTTGTGTAAAGAGGCGGGATTTTTCGACCGTGATCGCGACCTGGGTTGCGAGGGTTTCCAGCATACGGATTTGGGCCTCGGTGTACGCGTGGGGGTTGCGCGCCTGGATGGACAAGACGCCGATAATGCGTTCGTCCATCAAGAGGGGAATGCCTACGTAAGAATGAATGCCCATATCGACAATCACCACAATTTTGTAGCGTTCTTGAATTTCCGGGGCGGTCAGATCATGAATGACCAACGTTTTGCGTGAGGCGATCACCTCGCCGGTCACGCCAGGGTTGTCGCTTAGCTTACGAGGGGGAAGATGCAAATCATCTTCAAAGGTGAGGTACAGCGGGTACGAAATCATGTCCGTTTGGGCGTCGTACATCACCACATAAAAAGTATCGACGATCATCAACTGTTGGAGTTCTTTGACGAACGCACGCAAAGTATGGTAGAGGTCTTGTCCACTGGTTAAGGCCACACCCATCCGATAGAGCAGGGACATTTCCTCCACGCGTTGTTGTAATTGATTTTCTGTCCGTGTGCGTTCTTGCAGTTCCAGGTGGGTACGCTGGAGGCTTTGGGTCAGGCGGCCTAGCGCGGCCCACTGCAAGATGATGGT
>JABWBV010000354.1 GCA_013359445.1 Anaerolineales bacterium
GCCGCCAATGGGAAATGCCGATTTTGCGCCAGTATCACGCCAGCCTACGCCAGCGCGGGATCACCACCTATTCCTGGGAACAACTCTTCGATGATTACCGCTTGTGTGTCGCGATGGGGCTTTACGTTGCTGTTGAATATTGCCGGGGTGAAGGAGGCGCGCGGCGGGTGGATGTCTGGCTTCCTATGCTTCAACGAGCGCTTACGGCCTGTGATGATTTGAATTGTACGGAGGTTTGGTGATGTTTCTCGTTCATTCCAGTTTGACACCTTATTTTTGTACAAACTGACCCAGATTCAACTTTTCCCTTCAAACAGGGCATGTTTCAACTCATGAAAATTGGTCAAGTTTAGCGAATCAGAACCAAATTGGACTATCATCAAAAAACTTCATTTGACTTAGACACAGCAAGGAGTTTACTGATGAACATGAAATTTGGTTTTACCGATGAGACCTTCAATACGCAATATGCGCCATTGGGCATGTTGTTAGCCCTTTACCAACAAAAACAGGTCTTAAAGCCCTTAGAAAAGGTGACTACCACCGCCAAAATCGTCCACTTTTCCCTGACCGATAAGCTGGAACAGGTGTTGGTGAGTATTTTGAGCGGATGTGACACAATTTCTGAGGTCAATCCCAAACTCCGAGGGGACCTCCCTTTCGCCAAAGCGGGTGGTTGGGAATGCTTCGCGGACCAGTCAACCCTCTCCCTCGCCCTGGACTCACTAAGTCAAATGAACCTTGAGCAATTGAGAGACGCGACCACCCAAATAGCGCAAAGCTATGGTCAAGCCGCAAAGCATGATTGGCGGGGCTTTCTCTGGCTTGACTATGATTTAAGTGGGCTGATATGCAGTCAACAGGCTGAAGGCAGCGAAAAAGGGTACTTTAGTGGTAAAAAAACGCCACAGGACGCCAGTTAGCCCGTGTGAGTGCGGTAGATTACCAAGAAACCATCTGGTCGCAACTCTTTGCGGGTAATCAGCACACGGTCAATTGCCTGCCCCATGCGATGCAAGGGGTGCAAAGTTCATTAGCCTTAGCCCAAAAGCAGCGCAAGCGCACCGTTTGGCGTTTTGACGGAGGCGGGGGCAGTGAAGCTAACTTCCGGCTGTTGTTACAGCAAGGCTATCATGTCCATGCCAAAGGGCTTTCCAGCAGTCGTGCCGCGGCACTGGCCAAGTGCGTAACCCGCTGGGATGCTTACGAGGACGTCTGGTTTGGCGAGGTCAAAACCGCTTTCAATTGGGGACACCCCTTGCGCGTTTTTGTGCAACGCCGCTTGAAAAATGACCAGGTTTTGCACAGTTATTATGTCAGCACCTTGACCTTGCCTGCAAAAAAAGGCTTTTTGACCCTTTATCAGGAACGCGGTGGAGCCGAAGTGGAACAATTTCGCCAAGACAAAAGCGGTTTAGCCATGGCCGTCCGTCGTAAATCTTCCTTCAATGGACAAAGCGCCTACATTTTGTTGACCGATTTAGCGCACAATTTGCTGGCCGATTTCAAACGTCATGCTTTGCTTGGGTCACGCTTTGAGACATACGGTTTGAAGCGCATCATCCGCGACTTGCTCTGTTTTCCAGGTACCCTGACATTCGATGACGAAGGAAAGTTGGTTTATGTCAACCTGCTAAGGCAAATGAAAAATTCGACTGACCTGTTATTTTGTTTGGAAAGGTACTGTTTGGAGCGTTTTGCCTAAGTTGAAACTGCTCCAGTTTGAAGGAAAAAGTTAAAACCCGCCGACTTTGTACAAAAACAAGGTGACAAGGTATTCCTTTTTAAAAGTCATCCTCCCATTTTTGCTCATCGTTCTCCTCTGGCGCGCTTTTCCCGTGGAAGCTGAGCCTGCCTTACAAACGGACCTGGAAACGAACCTGGATGGGTACCTGACCGATCACATGGCCCGCCTCAAAATCCCTGGCGCGGCGGTCGGGATCGTGCAAGGCGATCAGGTCATCCTGCTTAAAGGGTACGGGACTGCCGACGCCGGACGTACCCAGCCCGTCACCCCCCAGACCCCGTTCTATCTCGCCTCCGTGAGCAAATCGTTCACCGCGCTGGGGATCATGCAACTGGTCGAGGCGGGCAAACTGGAACTGGACGCCCCTGTGCGGGAGATTTTGCCCTGGTTTCAGGTGCAAGGTGCGGGCGCAGAAACGATGACCGTTCGCCATCTGCTCCACCAGACGAGCGGGTTATCCGAACGGGGTGGCTACATCCGCAACCTTGAACCCGATGGCTTGACCGCCCTCGAAACCAGCATCCGCAATCTGGCTGATGATAGGCTTCACCGTGTGCCGGGTACGGACTTTGAATATTCCAACACCAACTTCGATGTGCTGGGCTTGATCATCGAAACAGTCTCCGGCCAGGCGTATGGCGAGTACGTGCAGGAACATATCTTCACCCCCTTGGAAATGTCCCACGCCTATACCACGTTGGATGAGGCCCGCGCCAATGGCATGGCGAGTGGTTTTTATCCCTTTTTCGGTTATGCCGTCCCCTCCATGCGGTGGATGCCGTACACCCTCGCGGTGCGCCCGTCGGCGGGGTTGATCGCCAGTGCGGAAGACATGACCCATTATGTGCTCGCTCAGTTGAACGGGGGCCGCTATCAAGAGGCCCAAATCCTGTCCGCGGCGGGGATCGAGACCCTGCACACGCCGGGTGTCTCGTTGGGGAATGACGTAGGGTACGCGATGGGGTGGTTAACCTGGTCATTCGAGGAGGCCGCGCGGGCCGGTGAATCCGTACCGGGCGCGGTCTCGCACATCGGAACCTGGACGGGGTTCACCTCAAACGTGGTGCTGATCCCCGAAAAACAGATCGGGATCGTGTTATTGCTCAATTCCGGGGATGAGACGCGCGGCTCGGAATATTTCCGGTTGGGTTGGGATGTCGCGCTTTTGGCGTTGGATCAACCTCCGCTCGCGTTTGCCCCGTCCGAGGATTTTGTGCTCCGCAACGGGCGCTGGATCGGGTTGGGGTTGATCCTGCTCCTGGGGGTTGAAAACTTCCTGTTTTTCCAGCGCAAACCGGGCATGGCACTAACTTTCCTCTTCTTTTTCATTGATCTGGCATTGGTGGCTTATCTGTTTTTCGTTTTACTCCCTGAAAACAATTCCACTCTCCCCCTGACCTGGGCATTTGCGCCGGACATTGCGGTTTTGTATGGGGTGATCCTGTTCTTTACGGCCGGGTTGGGGACTTTGCGTACCGGATGGCGACTTTGGAAGTTGCGCGAGGCATCTTGACAGGTGAATAAATGGGGAAGATGCTCCATACTTTTTAGACATCGGATTTGGGGATGTTAGAGCTTGCGAGTGAAGCGCACTTTGAAGGAGGCTTTGGAGCCTATGAAAACCAATGGGGGCAGTTGCAAGCCTACCGCCTATCCCTCGTCCTCAACACCAAACTCGCCCCAAAAATCGGAGTGCCTGGAATACGTCCTCGTCCATGTGTTGGTCAATTTGTTGGAAAGGCATCACTCGAATGGTGGCGCGCATATTCCCATTTCATCCGCCCACATGAAAGCTTGGGGCAGAAGGTGGCGGCACTTAGACGCCCACGTCTGCGGAGTCTAGGGGTGAGCGCCCGGTTGTGGACCGTGGGGGAGCTCCTGCGACTGCCGCTTTGGCCTGCCTTGGCCTAAACTTCGCCTTAAGGTATTATCCCCCATCAATGTATGGAGCACTCAGGCTGGCATCATCGAAGAGGTTCGTTGGAACAGTTTCCACTCCCGCTTTTTTTCGGAGAACTTCTCCTCTGGGTGAGTAGATACCCCTGATATACGGGACAAATGTCCCGTGAATTTCGGGACATTTGTAACTATTACGCGGGTTTCCCATCTAATTCGTTAGATAATAAACCCGGCTCATCCGGGTCTGTTTAAAAGGAGAAAAATATGTATATCCAACAGTTTTTTATCGAAGGACTCGGCTGCGCCTCCTACCTCGTCGGATGCGAGGGGGCAGGCGTGGCCGCAGTGATTGACCCCGACCGCGAGGTAGAAAAATATCTGGATACGGCGCAGGCGCGCGGGCTTCAAATCACACACATCATCGAAACCCACCTGCACGCCGATCACGTTTCCGGTAATACCGATCTGGCCGCGCGCACAGGGGCGGACATCTTCCTGCATGAGGCAGGTATGGCCGCGTTTCCGCATAAACCACTCCAGGAAGGGGATGTCTTGCAGATAGGCAATGTGCGCTTGGGCGTTCTGCACACGCCTGGGCACACCCCGGAAAGCATCACACTGCTGGTCGCGGATACCACGCGCGCGGAAGAACCCTGGCTGGCGCTCACTGGCGACACCTTGTTTGTCGGGGATGTGGGGCGCCCCGACTTGGTGGGGGCAGACGCGGCACAGCACCTGGCAGGGCAGATGTACAGTAGCCTGTTTGAGAAACTGCTCAGACAGGACGACAATCTGCTCATCTACCCTGGTCATGGGGCCGGATCGTTGTGTGGCAAATCGATCGGAGCGATGCGCGCCACTACGCTGGGCTTCGAGCGAAAATATAATCCGGCTTTGCATCTATCTTCCCGTGAAGAATTCATCCAATGGGATGTAGACAATCTGCCAGAGCAACCAGGCAACCACACCCGCATCAAGGCGATGAACCGGCGTGGCCCCACCCCCCTTGGCGAGGTGCTTCCCCGCCCGCTCGCGATCCGGGAAGCCATTCCGCATTTTCAACGGGGTGCAGCGCTGTTGGACACCCGCCCCAAAACCGATTATGTGGGGAAACACGTCCCCGGGAGTACACACCTCGAGGCCGATGACCAATTGAGCAACCGGATTGGGTTTATCCTTCCGCCCGAAGCGCCCATCATTCTGTTACTTTCCAATTCCTCCGAATACCGCCGCGTGGTTTTCAGCTTGGCCCGGGTGGGGTATGAGAACGTCGTCGGGTATTTGAGCGAGAGTATGGAACAATGGGAGACGCTCGGTTTGCCTGTGACCAGCGGCGACATCCACGAACTGGATCCGGTTGAGTTGAACCAGCTATTGCAGACCAGCAATGGTGCCCGGCCGGTCGTCCTGGACGTGCGTGAGCCGTGGGAATATCGCCAGGGACATGTCCCCGATGCGGTGCTGATTCCGCTGGGCGAAATGGCCAGGCGCGTGGATGAACTGGACCCGATAACCCCGGTGGCTGTGATTTGTGCCACGGGCAACCGTAGCCAATCGGCCGCCGCCTTTTTGGGTCAGAAAAACTTCAAAACTATCTATAACGTGCGCGGCGGTACATCGAGTTGGGTGAGAGCCGGGTTGCCCATCGTGCGCGGTTGAACGGGGTATTGATGATGAGTTTCCTATCCAAACTTTTCGGTTCAGGTTCCTCGGAATTGGAGGCAACAGTCGCTCATTCCCGCCTCAATGGGAAAACAGGGCCGCTCGTGCTGGATGTGCGCGAACCGCATGAATTCGCGTACGGGCATATTGAGGGGGCGCGTCTCATTCCTCTAGGTGATTTAGCACAGCGGATGAAAGAACTGCCGCGCGACCGTGAGATCATCTGCGTATGCCGGTCAGGCCATCGCAGTCGCAAGGCAACGCGACAATTAAAAGCAGACGGGCTTAAGGTTTCCAATTTGCGCGGTGGCATGCTTGCCTGGTCACGCGCCGGATTGCCGGTCAAACAGGGGAAGAAATAATGCCTCACTTGATACTCGATCTCATCTTAGGCTTCGGGATTGGGTTGTCTCTTGGCTTGTTAGGGGGTGGCGGTTCGATTCTGACGGTTCCCGCTCTGGTGTATGTGGTTGGTCAATCGCCACAGGCAGCCGTGACAACGTCGTTAGCCATCGTCGGTGCGAATAGTATGATGGGGGCTTCCTTCCATAGCCGCCGGGGGACACTCAATTGGCGTGTCGCCCTGATCTTTGGTGGAGCCGGGATGCTTGCGGCCTATCTGGCTGCGGGTTTATCCCGGTTTTTTCTCCCAGAGGCTTTGCTTGTAGCCTTCGCGATGTTGATGCTTCTCATTGGTGGGCTGATGTTCTCCGGCAGAATGTTAGGCCTCACTGGGGCGGCGAGTGCCCCGCGCGGTTGGCCTGTCATCTTGGCGGCAGGTGCGGGCGTAGGGTTACTGACCGGGGTCCTGGGTGTGGGCGGGGGATTTCTGATTGTACCTGCCCTGGTGATCCTCGTCGGCCTGCCAATGCAACAGGCGATTGGCACGTCGTTGCTCGTCATCGCTGCAAACAGTCTGGCCGCGTTGTTAGGCCACCTTAATGGGGAGACGTTGGACATGTCGCTCATGGCTGTTTTTGCCGTGGCCGGGTGGGTGGGGACTTCTGTCGGGGCGCACTTGGCTCAGCGCATCCCGGCAGACCGTCTGCGGCGTGGGTTTGCCGTTTTTGTCGTGATATTGGCGATCTTCTTACTTGCAGATAACCTCCCGGTGCTATGGCACTAATACAGTGACCCGGCAATGGGTCCTCCATACATTTATGGGGATAATAGGGAAGGAAAATCCCCTGTCCGCGGCTGGATGCAAAGTTGTGTATAATTTTCGACGCCAGACATCACGTGTCCGGGTTTTTCTTTTTCAGCCATTAAAGTTTGGCGTATGCACATCCCTATGGGTGCTTTTGAAATGCTTGCAAGTTGAGGAGGTTCGTATGGTGTTTGAAGGAATCTGTTTGATGACAAATGATGTGGCTCGCTTAGCCCAGTTCTATCGTGAATTGTTTGAAACCACCGCCGAGGGGAATGATAAACATATGACGATGAACATCGGGGGGCTTGGGCTGGCAATCTGGCGGCAGGCCCTGCCTGAGGGGCTGAGCGAGAGTAGGATGAAGGAAATCCGAAAACGCTCATATGCCCTCATGTTTTCATCCCCAGACCTCGATAAAACCTATGCCCGAGCCAGGGAATTAGGCGTGACAATTCAGGAAGAACTGGCAGACCAGCCCTGGGGAGGGCGTGCCTTTGTGATGAATGATTCGGATGGTAACCGCCTTGACATCTTTGCAAAGGGATGAAAAGCCGCGGACGTGGCACTTTCACTCATCGCCTCCGCGCGGGCTTGTACGCCATGCAACAAACCGTATTCCATGACGAACACGCCAGGGTGGATGATGCTCCAGATGCCCCCGACCATCATGGTTCGGGTGCGGAGGATGAGCCGGGAGGAACCGTCTGCCTGGGGAAGGATGACAAACTGCCAGAGGTCTACCCATGCGCCGTTTTCCTTGTGGCCCATAACGATGGCGTAGTTGGGGTGAATTTGGGCGACTTCGTAGGCAGGGGGCATCCCGTTCGGACACATTTCGACCGGATCGCCAACCTTCAAATCCTGCCATTCGGGGTGGATGCGGTCGGCGTTGGTGATGGGGCACTGGATGGCCCCTTCCAGCCAGGAG
>JABWBV010000355.1 GCA_013359445.1 Anaerolineales bacterium
GATCGCCGCGCTGAGCGCAACCCAAGCCGCGGCCCCCGAAGCCCTGCCCGACCTCGTCGCCCTGCCCCGCCCCATCTTGGAAACCGCCGCCGCCCAGGGCCTGATCTTCCCCCTGGATGGCATCCCCGCCGTGCAAGAAGATACCGACTGGTACGACTTCGCCCACCAACTGGCGCGCCTCGAAAACACCATCTACGGCCTGCCCTTTGCCTGCGACGCCCTCGTCCTCCTCTATCGCGCGGAGAACATCAAGGAACCGCCCCGCGATTGGACCACAACCGGGCAAATGGCCTTCCCCCTCCTGTTCCCTGTCGGTTCGCCCCAGGCCCTGTTCACCTTCGCCCTCTATCAGGCCGCCGAAGGGAGTGTGGTCGATCCGGAAGGCCACCCAACCCTCAATCCCGCCACCCTTTCAGCCGTGTTCGATTTTTATCAAACCGCCCAGCAAAACGGCGTTTTTTCCTCCACCTGGGCCAAATACCGGAGCGAAGACGAAACCTTCACCGCGTACCTGAACGGGGAAGTTGACATGACCGTGGCGTGGGTCTCCGCCTACTGGACCCGCGCGGGGGAAGGCACAGCGTCGGGGGCACTTCCCACTCCTGGCGGGGTCCCGTTTACCCCGCTCACCGGGTGGGCTTGGGCCATCAGCAATCCCAATAGCACACATCAAGATTTATCCACCGCCCTGGCACAATTCCTGACCGAACCTGGGTACCTGACTGAGTGGACCCTCGCGGCGGGGTATTTGCCCCCGCGCCCCTCGGTGTTAGCGGCCTGGCCAGAGTCCCCGCAGAGCGCACTCGCCAGTCGGCTAACCCTTTCCGCCCACCTCATACCGCCGGTGCAGGCCCTCAATACCCTTGGCCCACTCATCCAACAAGCCACCGTCGATTTGCTCAACGGCCAACAAACTCCTGCCGAAGCGGCCCAAAGTGTGGCGAGCCGGTTGGTAGGGCCGTGAAAGGGGGGAAAGGGGGGGAAGGGAATTTATAGGAAGTCGCAGGAACCTCTAGGATTTCATTGAGTTCCTACAAATTCCCATGAATTCCTACACCTACCCCCACTTTTTCTCTCCCCCCCAGACATTCTCAAAACCAAATATCCCCCTGACCGCATATGATATAATGCCGCCCATGTCTCAACCCAAAAAGTACCATATTTGGACGGAAGGCTGTCAAATGAACGTTGCCGACAGCCAACGTGTCGCCTCTGCGCTGGAGCATATGGGCTATGCCCCCACGCGCCAGCCCAAAGAAGCCGACATCATCGTCCTCAACACCTGTGTTGTCCGCCAGAGTGCGGAAGATAAAGCCGTCGGGCGGCTAACCTCGCTTAGCCCGTTGAAAAAGCGCAACCCCAACCTCGTCATCAATCTGATGGGATGCATGGTAGGCGTTAAAGGGGCGGAAAAACTACGCGCGCAATTCCCCTATGTGGATGTCTTTTCCCCCCCGTCTGATCCCGGCCCGCTCGTCTCTTTCCTGACCCAGGACGAAACCCGGACTCTGACGTTTGCCGAACTCGATCAGCGCAACGCCCAACTGGACGGGGACCTGATCCTGCCCCTGCACGAGCGCGGCAAACTGATCAGCGCCCACGTCCCGGTCGTGTACGGCTGTTCGCACGCCTGCACCTTCTGCATCATCCCCTACCGCCGCGGGGTGGAACGCTCCCGCCCGGTCGGGGAAATCGTCGCGGAAGTCCGCTCCCTCGCCGCGCAGGGCGTCAAAGAAATCACCTTGCTCGGCCAGATCGTGGATCGCTACGGCAAGGACGTGCCCGACGGCCCGAACCTAGCCGCCCTGCTCCGCCTCGTCGCGGAAGTCGAAGGTGTGGAACGCGTCCGCTTTTTGACCTCCCACCCGAACTGGATGCACGACGACCTGCTCGATGTGGTGGCCGAACACCCAAAAGTGATGCCGCACATCGAAGTTCCTGTGCAAGCCGGGGATAATGAAGTGCTGGCAAACATGCAACGCGGCTACACCCGTGAAGATTATTCCCGGCTCGTCGAAAAAATCCGTGCCCGGATTCCCAACGTCTCCATCGCCACCGACATCATCGTCGGCTTCCCCGGCGAGACAGACGCCCAATTCCGCCAGACCTACGATCTCCTCGCCGACCTGAAACTGGACGTGGCCCACCTCGCGCGCTACTCCGAACGCCCCGGCACTGTCGCCACTCGCCGCTTGGGCGATGACGTGCCCGAAGAGGCGAAATGGGACCGTTTCCGCGCGTTGGAAGAATTACAGGAACAGGTCGTCGGTGTCATCAATGCCCGGTACATGGGCGAGACGGTGGAAGTGCTATTTGAAGAAAAAGTCCGCGGCCGCTGGAAAGGTCGCACGCCAACGAACAAACTGGTCTTCGTCGAAAGCGATGAAAACCTGCGCGGGGAATTGCGCGAGGTGACGGTCACCTGGACAGGGCCGTGGAGTATGCAGGGAAGACTGCCCATGCAAATCCCCAATGGACAGCTTCCGGTGAGTATTCCGTTGGAAATGATTACGGTTTCGTAGAATAGAGACGCCCCTAGAGAGGGCGTTTTTAATTAGTGGGACGTTTATATGATGCACCAAGATGATATCAGCCCTGCTATCCTGAAAAAATCAGGCCGAAGAATTGTTGTTGCGGGATGCCTGTCTACTCTGATTCTATGTGTTTTCTTGGGAACTTTGCTCATACAAAAGCCAAAAATACCAGACGATGCCATTATGTTTGTATCCAATTATGGTAATCTTGCAGGACAGGGAATTTTTGTGATGGATTCAGATGGTTCCAACATAACCCTTTTATCGGATGTTCCATCTAATGACACTTTATACGAAAAATTGTGGTCATTTTTTCCTCAATGGTTGCCAAGAAAGGTTACCAATGCTGTTTACCATCAGAGCCCGATTTGGTCCCCTGATGGGTCAAAAATTGCTTTTCTAATGGTGCCAGAGAACGAAGCAGACTACGAAATTTTCCTGATGGATATAGCAAGCCGAAGAATAATTCGACTAACCTACAATAATAAGCAAGTTTTGCATTCACTCGCCTGGTCCCCAGATGGAGAGCATATTGCTTATATTGCTTCGAATGAGCCTTACTATGACCTTGTTCAAGGATGGGTATTTCTTAATGACATGGTTGTTGCAAACATAGTTGACTCTACGTTTGATGTAATTGTCAAAGAAACCTCAATTCATTATTTTGATTGGTCACCAGACTCCACAAAAATTGTCTATCAAGCTGACAATATGAAATATAGTCTTTATACGATTGACATTAGTACACGAAAAATTACTCCATTAACAGATAAATCAGTTATAGGCCAACCTGTTTGGGAACCCAATGGTACGTCTATAGTTTTTGCTTGTGCAACTGGTTTTCGAAACATTGATCTGTGCCACATAGAAGAAAATGGCTCAAATTTTGAGCAATTGACGAATACTTCAAATGCGCTGTTAGGCGCCCCTGTTTGGTCACCTGATGGTACAAAGCTCGCCTTTATTGAAACCACAGTCTTAAGCAATCTAGACGAAATGATTTTTGTAGTTAATTCGGATGGTTCGGAGTTACTCCAATTAACGCAACCAGCATTTTTATATGCCGACTTAAATTGGTCGCCTGACAGCACGAGAATACTTTTTACAATGCTCAAGGACCAATACGATTCAGAAGAAGTTTATGTCATTAACTTTGATGGAACAGAATTTCACCAACTAACGGATTTCCCGGGGTACGCATCTCAACCTTCCTGGAGACCCTAGTTTAGGAAAAAATGGAAATATATTCTAAAATCCAAAAACAAATCCACGCCAGCAACCTCCGCAGTAGTCCATTAGTTATTCCAGCGAGGCCGTTTACCTGTTTTCTCAACCCTAACGACGCCGGACATTACGCCAATTTTGCCATTCCCACCGAGCCGTTTCCCGAAAATTGGGATGCCGCCATCGAGGAACTGATTGCCGTTTTCACCGCGCACGGACGCACGCCACGCCTGGAATTCATCGCGGCGTGTGCCCCCGACCTGGAAGCGGCCCTGCACAAACACGGCTTCGCGACCGAAAGCCATACCGTGCTGATGGTCTGCACCCCACAAAGCCTCCAGCCCGCCCCACCCATCCCCGGCTTGACCTTTGAATTTTTGGACGCGGAAAGCGTCCTCGAAAGTTACCGCGAATTCAACACCATCCCCAAACGGGCGTTTGGCAGTGACGATGCCCCGGAAGCGACCCTGGAAGAGGCCGCCGATGCCCGCGCGCGGTACGGGAATATGATCAAAGTACTCGCCCGGCTCGATGGCGTGCCCGTCAGCGTGGGGACGTTGACCCATTCGTTCGAGGGCGTCACCGAGGCCGCGGGGATTGCGACCGCGACGCCGTATCGCCGACGCGGGTTCGCGGGGGCGGTCACGGGAATGCTGGCCGCGCGGGCGTTTGCGACCGGGTTGGAGTTGGTCTTTTTGAGTGCGGGGGATGAACGGGCGGGGCGGGTGTACGCGCGGGTAGGGTTTGAAACCACCGAGACGTTTCAGGTAAATGTTTCACGTTCGGCATAAAAATATCCCGAAACTGGCATGATCGGGCTTCACAAAAAAGCCCCGCTTCTTCACGAAATGTGTCATAATTTACGCCCATTCTCCAGCCTCACAGGTTTTTTTTCACCCTTTTTGGGGCGAATATTTCTCAGTTCCCCATACGGTTATGAATCCAGACGAACTCAATACCGCAAAATTCAAAACTTCCAAACTTGATATTGAGCGCCTTAACCAATATTTTGATAAATTTGAGTTTAAGCGTCTGCCGGCCCACGCGACCAAAAGTGTGGAAGAAACTGCATCGACGACCTGGCGCATTGTGTTGATTTGTCTGAATGCCGAAAAAATTCCCATTCCCCTCGAAATTTACGATGACCTGACCATTGGCCGCACGCACGGGGACATCCGCGTAGACCTGGACCTCACCCCCTACCGGGGCATCGAAATGGGCGTTTCGCGCCTCCATGCGCGCCTTCGCCCGACCAAAGACAACCTGCTGATCTTTGACGCCCAAAGCACCAATGGCACCTTCTGCAATTTCAAAAATGCGACCGCCACCGAACCGCTCCCCGTCGCCAACAATGACATCATCACCTTTGGGGTATTAAACTTTCAACTCAAAATCGTCCGTCACCCCAAACGCTGATTTTCATCGGACCTGTTCCCCCAACCACGCCAAAACCCCCTGACCCGCCGCGAACCCGCTCGCAAAACACGCCGTGAGCAGATATCCCCCCGTCGGCGCTTCCCAATCCAACATCTCCCCCGCACAAAACACCCCCGGCAGGGCATGAAGCATCAACCGGGCATCCAACGCTTCAAACCGCACGCCGCCTGCGGTGCTGATCGCTTCCGCGATGGGCCGGGGCGCGGTGAGCGTGACGGGCAGAGTTTTGAGCGCCGCGGCCAACCGCGCGGGGTCGTGGAACTCGTGCGGGGGCAACACTTCCCGGAGCAGGCCCGCTTTCGCGTCTTTGATCCCCATCCGCGCGAGGTGGCTGGATACGGATCGGGACCCGCGCCGCGCGAGTTTTTCGGTTAACTGGGCAAGGGAAACATCGGGGGTTAAATCCAGGGAGATCACCGCCCGCCCCCGCAAGGCGAACTCATCCCGCAACAGGGCCGACGCCGCATAAATCAAACTCCCTTCAAACCCCGTCTCAGTCACGATGAATTCTCCGCGCTGGCGAAACGCGCCAAACGTTAGAACCGCCGGTTTGATCGGGTGCCCGGCAAACTGCCGCATGTGCGTTGACCACCCCACATCGAACCCACAATTTGCCGGTTTTAACGGGGCGAGGTCCACGCCGCGGGCCGCGAGGAGGGACACCCACGCCCCATCGGAGCCAAGTTGGGGCCAGCTCGCCCCGCCCAGGGCCAGCACCACAGCGTCCGGTGTGATAGACCGTTCCCCGTTTGGGGTGGAAAACTGCAAGGCGTCTGTCCGATCCCAGCCCAACCAACGGTGCCGGAAGTGAAACGCCACCCCCGCCATGCGGAGCCGTTCCCGCCAGGCGTACAACAGGGGCGCGGCCTTTAGCCCTTCTGGAAAAACCCGCCCCGAACTGGCAACAAACGTTTCCACGCCCAGGCCGCGCGCCCAGGCTCGAAGGTCGTCGGGGCCAAACGCGGCGAGGAGGGGGTCCAAGTGGGGGCGGCGTGCGCCGTAGCGGTTGAGGAAGGTCTCGCGGGGTTCGGCGTGGGTGAGGTTTAGCCCGCCCTTTCCGGCGACGAGGAATTTTCGTCCGAGAGAGGGTTTCGCTTCAAAGAGTTCGACGCGCGCGCCGTGTTGAGCCAGGACTTCAGCGGCCATGAGTCCGGCGGGGCCACCGCCGATGACGGCAATGTGGGGGGGGGAGGAGGAGGTAAGCATGAGAGGTGTGGCACAAACCGCATCCTTCGACTACGCTAGAGACGAATATGTGGGGAGATGGACTCGTTACCGCTCCGCTCAGGATGCTTTCAGATAGGTATTATGCTAGAGATGCGGGCAAAGCGCAACGGCGGTGGTTTGTGGTGAGGTTTGTTGTGAGGCACGCCAGTGCCTCTAAACCGGCTCTGACGTGCCTTACTACGAACGGGGCCTCTGGAAGAGGTGGACTTTTTCTGCTATATTTTCGGCTATGCAAAACGTTTCTTCTTCTCTTGATGTTGTGGTTGTCGGCAATGCTGGCGTGGATACGAATGTGTATTTTTATACGGATGAGATTGATTTTTCGGTGGAGGCGAATTTCACGCAGAATGTGGATTATGTGGGGCAGGCAGGGGGGTACGGAGCACGGGGGTTTGCCCAACTTGGGAAGCGGACGGCGTTCATCGGGGCGGTGGGGGATGATCCGAACGGGGGATTTGTGCGGGGGGAACTGGCCCGCGACGGGGTGGACTTGACGGGCGTATTCTACGATCCTGCGGGGACGGCGCGGAGTATCAATTTTATGTATAAAGATGGGCGACGGAAAAATTTTTATGATGGGAAGGGGCACATGGTTCTGCATCCTGATTTGGAGGTGTGTCGGGCAGTGTTGGGGCGCGCGCGGTTGGCGCATTTCAACATTCCGAATTGGGCTCGCGAGTTACTTCCCCTGGCGCGGGAACTGGGGCTGACGATTTCCTGCGATATTCAAGATGTGGTTTCCCCGGATGATCCCTACCGGCAAGATTTTATCCGAGAGGCGGATATTCTCTTTTTCTCTGCGGCCAACTTTGCCGATCCGACGCCGCTCATCCACCGTTTTCTGGCGGAGGGTCCGGCGCGGGTGGTGGTGGCAGGGATGGGGGCGCGAGGCTGTCTGCTTGGGACGCGGGAGGGGGTGCGGGCGTTTGGGCCTGTATCCCTGCCTGAGCCGGTGGTGGAT